>WJLY01000251.1 GCA_014728245.1 Candidatus Effluviviaceae Genus IV sp. | reverse complement strand
GTCATACGTTGGGCCCTCTTGCTCTTCGCCTCGCTCTAGTGCGCAGCCCGCCCGACGCGCCTCTGGCGCTCCGGCGTCCTACCCAGCTCTCTCACGATTCCCTTGACGTCGTTCGAGTACGAGACCGCCGTCTCCGGCGTTATCGCGTCCTCGCGGACCAGCCTCATGAGCGACGAGTTCATCGTGTGCATGCCTTCCCTTGCTCCGGTCTCGATGGCCGACCGCAGCTGCTGCAGGTTGTTCTCGCGGATGAGGTTCCTGACTCCCGACGACGCGACCATCAGCTCGGTCGCCAGCACCCTCCCGGTTCCGGAGGCGTGAGGCAGGAGCTGTTGCACCAGTACGGCGTCGAGTGAGAGCGAGATCTGCGTCCGCACTCCCTGCTGCTCGTGCGGCGGGAATATGTCCAGGATGCGGCTAACGGCCTGAGGCGCCTCGCTCGTGTGAACGGTCGTAAGCACGAGGTGCCCGGTTTCCGCCAGCGTGAGGGCCGTCCGTACGGTCTCGAGGTCACGGATCTCGCCAATGCAGATCACGTCGGGATCCTGCCTCAGCACCTGCCTCACCGCGTCGGCGAACGTGGGCGTGTCGCGCCCGACCTCGCGCTGGTTCACGATCGAGAACTTGTGCCTGTGCAGGTACTCGATCGGGTCCTCGATCGAGATGATGTGCACGTTCTCCCGCTCGTTGATGTACGAGATCATAGACGCCATCGTTGTCGACTTGCCGGATCCGGTCGGACCGCTCACGAGCACCAGCCCGGAGAGCTTCTCGCAGAACTCCTTCATCACTGCGGGCACTCCCAGGTCCTCCATCACCGGGATCTCCCAGGGTAGGTGCCGGATCGCGCCGGCGGTCGTCCCGCGCTGGCGGTAGATGTTCAGCCTGAACCGACCGAGCCCCTCGACCGAGAGCGACGTGTCGAGCCCCTTCTCCGCCTCCAACCGGGCGATGCGCTTCTCGTCGAGCATCGCGTGGCAAAGCTCCCTGCTCTGCTCGGGGTTCAGAGGCGGCTGGTCGGCCGGCACGAGCACGCCGTCGATCCTGAACTGCGGTGGCACCCCGGGCGTCAGGTGCAGGTCCGACGCCCTCCGCTGGACCATCTCCTCCAGAAGCTTCATGATCGGATCGCTCATCTCTGTCACTCCCTGAATCGCTCGACCGCCCTATGCCGCGCCGCTCGCGACACTCAGGACCTCATCGAGCGTGGTCACTCCCTCGCGGACCTTGTTCATGCCATGGGCGACGAGGGGGACCATCCCCCCTTCAAGAGCCCTGTCACGCATTGCCGAACCAACAGTCCCCTGCAAGACGGAGTCCTTAATCTGCCTCGTGATTGGAAAAAGCTCGTACAGGGCCACTCTGCCCTTGTATCCGGTCTTCGAGCACTCGACGCAGCCGGCCCCATGGTAGAAGGTCACGTCCTGCGCCTCGGGCAGAACCCTGCTGAAGTGCTCGACCAACACCGGATCGGGCTCGTAAGGTTCCTTGCAGTTCGAGCAAATCCTGCGGACGAGTCGCTGCGCTATCACCAGATTGAGCGATGAGCAGATGAGATACGGCTCGACGCCCATGTTCATGAGCCGGTCGATCGCCGACGTGGCGTCGTTGGTGTGCAGCGTGCTGAAGACCAGGTGCCCCGTCTGCGCCGCCTTGATCGCGATCGAAGCCGTCTCGAGATCTCGGATCTCGCCGACCAGGATCACGTCCGGGTCCTGCCTGAGGAACGACCGGAGCGCGGCGGCGAAGTCGAGCTTTATCTCGGGCCGAGCGCGAACCTGGTTTATGCCGGCCAGCTCGTACTCGACCGGGTCCTCTACCGTCATGATGTTCTTGTCGGGCGAGTTGATCTTCGTAAGCGCAGAGTAGAGCGTCGTAGTCTTTCCGCTTCCGGTCGGTCCGGTGAGCAGGATCATCCCGTGCGGCTGACGTATCGCGTCGCTGATGGTCGACAGCGACTCGGGATCGAATCCCAGGTCCTCAAGCTCCGTCTTGAGATTGGCCTTGTCGAGGAGCCTCATGACGACCTTCTCGCCATAGATCGTCGGGATCGTCGAGACTCGGATGTCGACCACGCGGTGCAGCACGCGCACGCGGCAACTCCCGTCCTGCGGGAGCCTCCGCTCGGCGATGTTGAGTCTCGACATGATCTTGATTCTCGAAGTGACGGCCCACTGCATCCGCTTGGGCGGCGGCAGGATCTCTCGCAGAACGCCGTCGACGCGGAGCCGGACGGCAAGCTCCTTTTCGCGCGGCTCGATGTGGATGTCGCTCGCGCCCTCCTCGATCGCCTGGAGCAGAATCAGGTTGACGAGCCGGATGACGGGAGCGTCGTTCGGCTCGATCGACAGCTGCTCTCCGTCGGCGTCGGTTTCCGTGCCGCCCTCGACCTCGACACCGACGATGTTCTGAATGCTCTTCTCGATGTCGAGCGACTCGCCGTAGTGCGTGTCGATGATCGAGAGGATCTCCTCTCGGTTCGCCTCGGCCGGCTTGACCTCGTAGCCGGTGTTCGCCGAGACGGTGTCACACGCGATCACGTCGAGCGGGTCGGCCATCGCGAGCAACAGGGTGTCGCCCTCGCGCCCCACGGCGGCCACGCAGAAGCGTCTCGCCATCTCCCGCGGCACGAGGCGCACCACATGCGCGTCTATGTCGAGATTCTGCAGATCGAGGCTCGCGGTCTCCGCCGGACCCGTTTCGCTCACGTCTAAGTCCTTGTCAGTAGGCGTGTTCGCAACTCCGTGCATGTCCATACGTACATAGCAGCAAGGCTCATGCCAGACTGAGAGGCATGCGATAACTAGACTAAGCCGTTGGCCTATGGTTAGTTAGGACAGATCGGTGGGCTTGAGCAGAAGCGTGCCCGCCGGGGCCCCGTGACCGTGCTTCGCATCATGCACGGAGTCCGGTTCCGCGCACCTGTCGGGTTTTTCGGTGGCCAGCTTGTGGAGTTCCGTTGAGCTCAGAAAGGCCCGCACGATGACAGGGTCGAACTGAGTGC
>WJLY01000250.1 GCA_014728245.1 Candidatus Effluviviaceae Genus IV sp. | reverse complement strand
GCCGACGCGCGCACACTCGCCCACGGGACGGGCGACACCGACAGCCGTGCGGCCGCGCATTCCTCGCGGAGCGCGTTCTCGCCGGAGAGCTCACCCCGCGTCCTGTGGTGTCCGGTCGTTCGTATCGAGGTAGCGCGCCCCTCCTCGCAGGCCGCGTCCAGCATTGTGCGCGTAGCCACGACGTCCACCCTCACTATGCCACGCGCCGCCTCGACGTAGACGCCGCGCCTCGCGGCGGCCTCGCCGGCTCCGTCGTAGCCGCGAACGCGGTCGGAGCTCCTGGGGAATCTGCCCGCCGACGCGAACGTCGCCCCGCTTTCGAGAAGCCCCTGCCCCCAGTCGACGACCATGTCCCCTACGGTGAACGACAGCGATGCGAACGCGGGGCCACGGTCCTCACACCGTCTTGAGAGATGGAACGACAGGTGGTCGCTCAGGCTGTCCTCCCAGGGGTCGCGTTCGATAGCGGCGCCCCCGGACCACCCGTCTGGCCTGGAGAGTCGGAACCTCACATACGACCCGGCGGCTTCCGGCAGGTCGTCAAGCGACTCCGCGGCCCATCGGTCGTCCGCGGCGAAACCGACTGACGAGCGCACGCGCAGCTCCCACGCCGCCGACGTGCCCGCGCGCTCCACACCGCGCCGTGGGGAAGCCGCGGCTTCCCCGCCCGAGACGCCCACCTCTGCCCGACGCCGCGATGACCCGGCCGAATCCGGGTGCGGGAGCCCTACGCTCACGGGCTTTCCCGGGCCGGGCCGACAGACCACGTAGGGCCTCAGCGACCGGACAGTGAGTTCGGAGAACCAGCCGGCACGGGCGAGGTCCTCGACGCTCTCGAATCGGCCGACCTCGGTGCGAAGGGCGACGATCGACGCCGCCGTCGCCGGATCTATGCCCGGAATCCGAGCGAGGAGCGCGGCGCTTGCCCGGTTCAGATCGACTGGATTCTCCCGAAAAGCCGCCGCCTCGCGCACCAGCTCTTCCAGGAGATCGGACACCTTGCTGTTGTCATCGACCTCATCATCGCTCCATGACGAAAGGTCCTCGGCGAGTTCCTCCGCGAGAGCGGTCTCACAGGCGGCCGGGTCCGGAAAGCCCGCCGCCACCGCGGCGACGAACACGGGCCCGAGTGGCGCCATCCGGCACCGGAGGACGAAAGACGAGAGAGACAAAGGCGCTCACTCCCAACTCGGGGTGCCACTGCCAGGCAAGATCGATCACGGACCCTCCCGCGCCGGGCACTTGTTCCGGCAGGGAGAATCCTACTCCGAAAGCGAAAAGCCCCGGGGCCGAGCCGGCACCGGCGCGCAGGACCAATACGGGGGTCGCGACGAACTCACATCCGAGGGAGGAGGAAGGTTCTAGGCCGCCTTCAATGAGCACCGATCCTGTGAGAAGGGCGTCTCCCGTTCGCAGAGCCGCATTGAGGGCGGTCGCGCTCGAGACCGGCGACCCTCCGATGCGAGAATGCCCCAGGTTCGACCATCGGCAGGAGATGTCAACAACGTTCAGCAGTCGGACGCCGGCGGCCGCATCGAACGAGCACGTCCACTGCTCGTCCAGCCCCGAGGCCGAAAGGCCGAGCGCTCTCAGGGATACGGCTGCTCTGCCGGCCTCGCCCAGGCGTCGTGAGAGCCCGCCACCGACCGTCTGTTCCGCATACACGTCCGTCCCGAACCTCTGCGCGCTCAGCGAAAGACACGTGTCACCCGAGCGCTCGATCTCCACGGCGCACCCGCGAAGCTCCCGCAGGCCGAAGAGCTCGAACGCGCAGGCCCGCCCCGACCACCGACCGGAACGTCGCGCGCTCGTCGAATCGCTTTGCACCGCGGCCCGTGCCTCCCATTCGCCGATTCGCGGCGGAGCGCCGTACGACGCGAGCGCCGCCGCCCTGGCGTCGACGAACGGGAGCTCGAAGGCCGCGGGCGCGGCTGTAGCGGCCACGGTCAGGAGCACCGCGACCGCCGAAGGCACCAGCAACGACCTGAGACCGGGCGCTCCGGCGCCGGCCTGGAGAACCCTGAACGCCGAAGACACCAGCAGCGCCCTGAGACCGAACGCCCCGCGTGCGGCCAGCGCAATCCCCGAACCGGAACACAGAGGCGAAATGAGGCCAAGACGGGACCGAGCCCCACACGATTCACCGGACGAGGCCGACGGCCAGCTTCTCATCGACCAGGACCCCCTCCCTGGGGGCGATCGCCTCGAGTCTGATCACGTACATGCCGGAAGGGAGAATCCGGCCGTTCTCATCCGCGCCGTCCCAGAGCACGTCGCCCTCGGAGGCCGTCGCTACGTGGTCGGCGAGTATCGCTCTCCGCCGCCCCCTCACGTCGAATACCGAGAGGCGCACGGTCGACCGCGCGACGGGGAGGTCGTACGAGATCGCGACGCGGTCGCCGTCACCGTCGCCGTTAGGGGTGAAGGGGTTCGGGGACGCCGAGAGCCGGCCCTCGCCGGATGAGGGTGGCAGGTATATGCTGTTCGGGCGACACGGCGTCGAGCCGGTCGGGTCGACCGAACCGCCCCAGTTCGTCACAACGTCGGCTGCCACGTCGGTCCTGACACGTTCGAGAGAGATGCCCCGGTCGCCTCCCCAGGCGTCCTCGTAGGTGACGGTCTCCATCGGCGTCCTGAATTCGTCCAGCAGTACGACCGTGTCGTCCGCCGAGAGAGCCTCCCACCTTTCGGGCTCCAGCGCCGGGCACGGGAGGGCCTCCGGGAGGCGCGACGTGTCCTTCGCGACCACGACGTATCCGCCAGGCGGGACGAGGCCGCGGCGTTCCGGCTCACTCAACTCCACGTATCCGGCCACAGCCGCGTATTCGGTCAGGGCCTCGTCTATCGAGGTCTCCGCCCTCACGGCCGGAAGGCGCCCCGCGACTTCCGCCTGACGCGCCCCCGAAGTGGCACACCGCCCCACGATCTCGAATTGCTCCTCCTCGTCTCCCAGGAACCAGCCCGCCAGATCGAGCGACCCGCCGGACGCGTTCTCGAGTTCGAGCCACTCGGTCGAACCCTCTCGTGGCGAGAACATGATCTCGTTGAGCTTCAAGAGCCCGCCGCTATGCCCGACGGTGAAGCTCGTAGCGGCCTCGTCGTTCCCCGCCTCGCAGTCGCCCGGCGCCTCCACGCGCGCGAGCGCGCGATGGTAGCCGTCGCGGCGGCCGCAGTCGATCGTCACGTCAATCGTGTCGCGCGGGGCGAGGCTGTCGACCACAACGCGCTCCGCGTCGGCAGAAGCCGAGCCGTCAAGGAAGACGGAGACTATTGACGTGCCTCCGACGACCGGAAGCGTCCCTTCGTTTTCCACGCGGAATCTGAGTTTCACCGTCGACCCGGCGTCTATCACCGAGGCGCCGGAGTGAATCGCCGAAAGCGAGAGGTCCAGCTCGGGCGAGTTGCGGGAACCGGGAGTGGGGATCGGAGAGGCGAGGAGGTCGAGCGAGTTGTCGTCGTGATCGTAGCAGTCCGGAGCCCGCGCGAGCGAGCTGCCGGACGGAACGTCCGACGCCGGACTACCCTCGTAGTATCCCTGGAAGAGCGGCTCGCCCCAGCCCACGACGTCGACGACAGACGCGCCGTCGGTCAACCTCGCGGCGTCGGGGCCGTTCTGCAGATCGAGGGCGGTCTCGTAGTCCGGCGCGGGCACAACGTCCGACTCCCCGACGAGCAGGAACGCGCCGGGCTCCAGGTAGTCGAAGTCGCCGCCGATCCACTCGACCGTCCAGTCGTCGGGATTGGCGCCGTTACCGGTCTCGAGCGTCCAGCCCGACAGCGAGACCCCGACGCGACCGCAGTTCAGCAGCTCGACAAACTCGAGACCGGTATCCGGGCCGTCGGGGTCGTAGAGGACCTCGTTTATGACGACGTCGGCGCCGGCCGGCGAGCACGACAGGAGAACGATCGATGCGAGTAAGAGATGTAGACTGCCGACAGGGGAAAGAGCGGAAGGCAGAATGCCGCGACGCGGGATCCCGTCACACACCATCCTCCACACCTCGACCGGGGATCGCTCAGGGCATGCCCTTGGTGCGCCTTATGGCCCACTCCACGGAGAGAAGACCGACCAGAAGCAGAAGCGGCCACGGCGAGTTCCAAAGCTCGAGCTCGCGACGGAGGCCGAGCGTCCTCCGTCCCATCGGAACGGACTCGGGCAGCTCGCCCGTCGTCTCGGGCGACACGTAGATCCCGCCGCTCTCGTCGGCGAGTCGGCGCAGAATGCCGGCGCGTCTGCGGATCTCCGCGTCCTCGAGGCTGAACTCCTCCACTACAAACTCGCCGGAGTCGGTACCCATCGACTCTCCCCCGACCGTGCCCTCGGCCTCGAAGACGTATCGGGCGGGCGGGAACGGACCCGCGACGCCGCGATAGAAGTCGCCCTCGGCCTCGAGCGTAACCGACTCCACGGGTGCCGCCTGTTCGCTCGTCGATATCCGGACCACGACCGACGCGCCGCGGGCCAGCCGGTAGTCGCCGCGATACACCTGAGCCGACAGCCGGACCTCCTCGCCCGCGGCGTAGACCGCCTCGTCGGTCCCCGCCGAGACCCTCGTCAGGTCCCCTCTGGCCGTGAGCCATCTCATCGCGCCCGCGATGAGCGTATCGAACACGTCTTCATCGCCGGGCGCCGCCATCTTCCAGCGCCAGAACCCGGAAGCGGCGAACGCGACCACGCGGCCGGCCCCGACCCGTGAGGCCACGACGACCGGTGTCGCAGGCCCCTCCTCGCCCGCCGTCTCCACAAGCGTCGTCGCGTCCGGCCTTGCTTCCGACGCCGCACCTCGGTCGACCCAGACGGGCGGCAGCGACTCCCACAACGTTACGTTGTCGTAGCGGCTGTCCACGAGTCGCGTGAGCGGCGAGGTCTCGCCCGCCCGGGTCAGCCGAACGCGCGCCTCAGCGGGACGCGGCGACCCGTCCTCGCGGCCGGTCAGAGGCAGGAGCGCACCCAATCCGCCCCGGGCGGGCGCGCTTCCCAGCACGAGCAGTCCGCCGCCCCTCTCGCGGACGAACCGCTCGAGCCATCCCGCCTCCAGAAGATCCGCCGACCGGTCGGGTTCAACCAGCACCACGACATCATATTCCAGAAGCTCTTCCGCCGTCCGAGGCAGACCGGTCGCCCCCCCGCCCGCCGGGCCATCCGTGCTGACGTAGGCCGCGAGTTCGACATTCCCGTCGGACTCGAGTTCGCGCCTGATGAACGCGTAGTCCCAACCCGGCCTGGGCGCGGCCACCAGCGCTTCTATCCGGCCGCCCAGCGTGTTGGTGACGACGACTCGCCTGTTGTTGGCCTCGGAGAGCTCGCCGGGCGTCACGGGGACAGAGACCGCGTACCTGTGAACGCCGGGCGACGAGGGCACGACGGTGAACCTGACGACCGACTCCTCCCCCGTCTCCGACAGCTCGACGTTCGAGCGGTCGAGTACCCGGCCGTCCCTGGAGAGCTCGACGGTCGTGGCGCCCTCGGCGAACCCGGAGCTCCTGAGCAGTGCCTCTATCGGAAGAGCCTCTCCGACGTATGAGATCCTGTTCGTCAGGACTTCCTGCACGGCCACGTCCCTCGACTCGGCATCGCTACCGACCCCGAGGGCGTAGACGGGCACTCCCAGCGATTCCCAGGCGTCGACCACGCTGCCCCCGCGGTTGTTCGCGCCGTCGGTCGCGAGGACGACGGCGGCGAGTCCCTCCGGGTTGTCGCGCCGGAGCGCCGCCAGCGCTCCCGGGATGTCGGTTACGCTCCCGTCGAAGGAGGGATCTCTGGAGACGGTTCCCCTGTCGGTCTCGAGCCGCTCAAGCTCGGTGTCGAAGCCGTAAGCGCGAACGTCGGCTTCGCGCGCGATCCTCGGCAGCACAACCTCGTTCAAAAGAGCCAGCGCCTCTCTCCCGCGCGGCATACCGCCGGTTCCGTCTTCGATGGCCATGCTGCGAGACGTGTCAAGCAGGACGGCGACGACCGGACGCTCGGTCCGGAGCCCGGACATGCGCACCACGGGCTCCAGGAGCACGAGCACCACGACCGCGATCGCCGCGACTCTGAGCCCGAGGAGAACCGCGCGGAGCCCCGGCGAGACCGACGGCGGCACGCGGCGGTACAGCCTGAAGGCCGCGAATACCAGCGCGGCCAGGATCAGAAGAAAGATCCAAGCGTATTCCTGATTGAGTAGAACGCTCAAGGTGTGGCGTCTCCGGTCTCAGAAGGGACCCCGTTGTCAGAGCTCTTCGCGGTGGAGCCCGCCCGCGCGGTCCACTTGCCGCTCTTCTCCCGGACCACGAAAACGATCTCGCCGCCGGGCTCGAG
>WJLY01000249.1 GCA_014728245.1 Candidatus Effluviviaceae Genus IV sp. | reverse complement strand
CCCCACGACGGACCAATGAACATGCGGTAGCCAACCCGCGGATATCAGTTCACCGTCGAAGAGAACCGCTTCCCCCTGCAAAATGAGGCACCCCGCGCTCACGCGCGGGGTGCCCAGGACAATCGGCTTGACACCGACCGTTCCATATCACTTGATGAGGACCATTCGCCTGCGCTCGGAGAAACCGGGCGCGTCCATCCTGCACAGATAGACGCCCGAGGCAACGGGCCGTCCGGTCTCGTCGCGGCCGTCCCAGACAAGCTCCCCGCGTCCAGGAGGCCGATCTCCCTCCACGAGCGTGCGCACGAGCCGACCCGAAACGTCGTAGATCCGGATGGCCATCTTTCCGCCGGCTGGCGGCACCTCATACGCGATCCTCGTGGTCGGGTTGAAGGGATTCGGTACGTTCTGTCGCAGTGAGAAGGACCGCGGGGCCGAGTCGTCGCTCGGAACGTCCGTCCCCTCGGTGTAGTAGGTGATCTCGAGCTGCGAGCAGGACGGCGAAGCCATGGCCCTGTCGTACCGTAGCAGACCGCGCCACACGAGCGACGAGCCGGGGTGGGCCAGCGCGAACTCGCTGCCGTTGGGCTCGACGTGGGTCCAGTGCAGGCCGCCGTCGCCGCTCACGTCCCAGTGGATGGAGTCGCTCTGAGTCGTCGCCAGGACGACGCTCAGGATTCCGGACTGCGTCTCGACGACAGGGAGCGACTGGACGACGTTCCTGACGCTTTCGAATTTCCGCTGGTAGACCTGGATCGTGTGAAGCCCCGCCGCGTTGGCCGCCACGATAACGTAGTCGCCGCGCGCGACGATGCCGTACGCCCAGTCATCCGTGGCTGCGGAGCCCGCCGGGACGAGAGCTGTCGGATCGCCGACGTCGACCGCGAACACCCCATTGAAGCCGGCAGTCAGGAAGGCCCTGTCCCCCGTCAGAACAACATCATCCCCGCCGGATGTGCCGTATCCCCCGACGTAGAACGGATCGGTCGGATCGCTGACATCAATCACCAGGAGGCCGCTACCCGCGTCCGCCACGAAGGCGTAGTCGCCTTCGACCACTATGCCGCGGGCGTCGTATGGCACGTCGCACCCTCCGACGAGGACCGGCTGCGCGGGATCGCTGACGTCGACTACCTTCATGCCCTCGAATCGGTCGCCCACGTATACGTAGTCCCCGCTGACGAAGACCGCGTAGGCCGTGCCCGGAGTGTCCACGCTTCCGGCGAAAGCCGGGGCCAACGGGTCGCTCACGTCGTAGACCTGAAGTCCTGAGTTCCCGTCCGCAACGTACGCGTGCCGCCCGTCCACGACAACGTCGTAGGCGAAATTCGGCGAGTCGGCTCCGGAGACGTGCATCGGAGACGTGGGATCGGTCACGTCGACGATCTGGAGCCCGAACCCCGCGTTGGCGACGTACACATAGTTCCCCTCGACCGCCACGCCGTACGCGCGGCCCGGTAGAGATGTCGAACCCGCGACGACGGGGTTCGAGGGGTCCGACATGTCGATCACCTGGAGTCCGGACTGCTGATCCCCCACGAAGACGTAGTCGCCGCTACTGTCGATCCCGAAAGCGCCGCTCGGCGTATCGACGTCGCCGTCTCGGTGGGGCGTTGTCTCCTCGGCGACGCTGACAACGGCGACTCCGTACGACGAGTCGGCGACGAAGACGTGCGCGCCCCACAGCTCGAGCCCGACCGGCCAGGGCGGGAGCGTCAGCGAGCTCTCGAGCTCGGGATCGGGCGCGCTGAGATCGTACGTCTTAACGCCCGCCAGAGCGTCGGCAACGTAGGCGTGAATGCCGTCGACCGCTACCTCGTAGGGATAACCGACCGACTCGCTACGCCCCACGGAGGTCGGACGGGCCGGGTTGGAGATGTCGAAGACCTCCAGGAAGCACTGTGGCTTCGGCCAGCCTGACTCGAAACCCACCACGTAGGCCCGGTCTCCATACACGCTGACTCCGTAGGCTTCCTCCGGCGTGGCGCACTCCCCGACGATGGTCGGAGCGGCCGGGTCGCTCACGTCGACGATCTGGAGGCCCAGTGACCGACCCGCCACGAACACCAGTGACCCGGCCGCGTCCAGAGAGTAGGCCTCCTGGCAGTCGGTCTCGAACCCGACGACGGAAGGAGCGGCGGGATCGGAGACGTCGATGACCGTAACGCCGCTACCGTAGTCGGCGACGTAGGCGTAGTCGCCTCGCACGATGACGTCCCTCGGCGTGGCGTAGGTCGCCGTCTGCCCCACGACGGCGAGAGTCTCAGGATCGCTGACGTCGACGACGACCAGACCCAGATCCAGGTCGGACAGGTACGCCACGTCCCCTCTCAGGTCGAGCCCGAACACGTTCCCGCCCGTGGAGACCCCCCCGAGCGGCGTCGGGGACTTCGGCTGAGTGACGTCGAGCGCCTGCAGACCGGCCATGCCGTCGGCGACGAAGGCGCAATTGCCGGCGATCGCCACGTCCTGGGCGGACCCTGGAGTGTCGCACTCTCCCTGCAGCACCAGCTCGAAGTCCGGAAGTCGAATCTCGCCCTGGACTGTGTCCCATACGGCCGAGGTGTGAACGAGGTCGCAGAACTGCTTCGAATCGAAGCTCTCGGTGTAGCTGCCCTCCCACGCCCGGGCGCCGAACGGTATGGCGCAGAGAAGCGCCGCAAGCACGAGGGCGATCTCGTTCCGTGGTCTGCGGATCAGCGTCATCGAACTCTCTCCTGACGATGGGTCATTGCGACCTACACTCACACAGGTTATGAGTTTATCACAACGACGTAAGGAAATCAAGAAACGGGCCGCAACTGAACCAGGTGACCGGCCCGGCCCGCAACTCAACCAGGCGACCGGCCCGGCCCGTGCGCCCGGCTGCGCTGGATGCGCGCGCCCTGTCGAACTTGACGCCCGCTGTCGGCCGTGCTACTCGTTGGTGCACGACAGCGTAGCGTTCGCGCATGGAGGCCGCCCGGGAGGAAGGCCCTATCGACATGACTGGGAAGCGGGACCGAAAGGCCCTTCTCTGGATGGCCGGCATCGCCGCGCTGGCGGCCGTAGCGCGCATTGTCTACATGATCGAGGTCCACGATCATCCCCTTCAGATGGTCGCGACCGCCGATCCCCGCATCTACGATCTGCGGGCGCTGGAGATCCTCCGCGGCCGCTGGCTTCCCGACGACGTCTTCTTCCACTCAAGCCCAATCTACCCCTACATCCTGGCCGGCATCTATGGTCTCTTCGGACACAGCTACACAGCCGTCAGGCTTGTGCAATCGGCGTTCGGCGTGGGAACGGTCCTGGTCCTCTTCTCCATCGCCAGGCGACTCTTCGGACCCCGCGAGGCGGTCGTGGCGGGTGTCCTCTCCAGCCTCTACGTCGCTTTCATCTTCTTCGATTCCGAGCTTCTGATGATCACGTTCGTGGTCTTCTTCGCTGTAGCCGCTCTCAGCCTGCTTCTCCGATACGCCGAGCGCCCGACGGCGGCGGTCCTGTTCGGGGCCGGCCTTCTTCTCGGGCTCGCCGCCCTGGGGAAACCGAACGTGCTGCTCTTCGTACCCGTGGCGCTCTTCTGGCT
>WJLY01000248.1 GCA_014728245.1 Candidatus Effluviviaceae Genus IV sp. | reverse complement strand
GGGTCCCTCGTTTCGAGTCCTGTCCGGCCCTCGCGGATCTTGACGGTGACGGGCATGTCGACGGGATCTCCTCGTTCGAGCGGCCAGGTCTAGACGCAGGTTGTGTAGCCGCTGTCAGTGGTCGCACCGGTAGTGTTCTCTGGAAACGGAGTCTGGGATCACTTGATGACTCCGGTGTGCCGGCCATCCAGCCCTGCAATCCCGTCGTGGCGGACATCGCTCCGCATTCGGACGGCCTTGAGGTCGTGTGCGGCAGTCACTCGGTGTACTGCATCAGCAGCGCAGAGCAGGACACCGTTGGTGATCCGTTCGAGCTTGAAGGGCTCCTTTCGGGCATAGCCCTCGAAGACCTCGACACAGACACGGATTTGGAGGCCGTATGTGCTACCTACGGGGTCACTGACCAGGTCGACGCCCCAGTCGGTCATGTCTATGTGGTAGAGAGAGGACCGAGCGGATGGACGCTCATCGACTCAACATCCATCGACTACCCCGCGAGCAGCCAGCCGGCGATTGCGGATCTCGACGGCGACGGGCATCCGGAGATAGCAGTCGTCTCGACGGAGCCCAGGTGGGACTTCCCTGATCCCAGAGACTACTCACACCTGGATATCTTCACACTGGATGGCTCTGGTGACCTTGTCCGCTTCCAGGGCGGGCGACCGTTCTTCTACTGGGGATCTGCGGTCTCCAGCCCACTCATAGCAGACACGAATACCGACGGCCGCCTGGAGATCTGGTTCGTGGATGGCGAGGGCTACGTGCACTGCCTCGAGTACTGGGAACCAGGTGGTAGCCTGTCCCGCTGGAGCTCGTACCAGCACGACGAACGGCACACGGGCACGTACGAGACCCCCGTCGCGGGTCCGTATCCCAGTGGATCGACCGTTTCCTGGTGGGGGGACTACTTCCTCACCGGTGACGTGGACTCGACGTTGACCCTCCGGGTGCAGCCTGGCACGACCGTGCGCGTCGCGCCAGAGAGAGACGACACTGCTTCCGGGGTCGACCCGTCGCTGGTGGAGCTGATCGTAAGGGGCGAGTTTTCCGCATTCGGCACGGAAGAAAGACGCACCAGGTTCATCTCAGCGGGAGATACACCGTCGGAGGGGGACTGGTACGGGATCCGTCTGAAGACGGGAGAGGAGGCGACAGGAGTCCTCGAGGGCGTCGACATCCGGCACGCCTGCATAGGCATTGCGGCTGTGGGACCGGATTCCTTGTGGGTCCACGACTGCACAATCGGCGATTGCCAGATGAAGGGGATCAAGTGCCACGGGTCGTCCGGGGAGAGCCGGATACTCATCACCTACAGCGAGATCGACTCCTGCCCCATCGGGATGGAGTTCCACGGATGCGCCGCGGAGGACATCGGGTGGAACATTGTCACGAACGCCATTCTCGACGGCATGAAGTTCTTTGAGGACTACGGTTCGGTTGTCCGCCGCAACGATATCCAGGGACACGATATCGCAAGTGCGCCGACCGGGGTCTTCGTACAGGGCTCCCATGACCCGCTCCTCATCTACCGGAACGACATCTCCAAGGTGAAGTATGGCATCTACTGCGACAGATCGTACGACGACGCCATAACGGCGAATACGATAAGCGGCAGCGGTCTGTTTCCCAGTCCCCGCGGCATGAGCTTCTACGACTCCTCGCCGTCGGTGAGTCGCAACACGCTCAAAGGCAGACTGCACATCGGGTTCCACGTGGACGGCCCCAATGGCCACAAGCCCGTGCTGGGCGTGGCAGACGACGAGAGCAACCCGGGCAGCTGCGCCGACACCACGCTGCCCAGATGCAACAGATTCGTGCCGAAGATCGCTCCCACGACTCACTGGTACGTGAAGGACCAGTCCGGTGTTCAGGACTCGGTGAGTGCCGAGGCCAACTGGTGGCGGAGCCCTGAGAAGCCGTACTTCGACGAGTCTCGGTTCTACGGGCCCGTCAACTGGCGCCCCGATCTGGAGAACGACCCCGACGGACGAGAGGGGACCGACGGCCAGGATGCCGAGGCGCCGCGGCTGCGGCTGGTGCAGAACCGCCCCAATCCATTCAATCCCACAACGACCGTGAGATACAGCATCCCGACCGGGTCCGCAGTGAAACTCGTCGTATACGACCTGGCAGGGCGCGAGGTCAGATCGCTGATCGACGGGCCTCGCAGTGCCGGTTGGCACGAGGTCGTGTGGGACGGACGGAATGACCACGGCGAGCGGGTGGCCTCCGGCGTCTACTTCCTGAGGCTCGAGAACAGACATTCCATTCTGTCTAGGAAAGTGGTACTCTTGAAGTAAGGAGGTGGCACCGTGCGAGACGGAACGAGCAGCGTCCTCGGAAGTGCCGTCACGGCTTGTCTGTGGATCGCCGCCTCCGCAATCGGAGCGTCCGCGGCCGTCGTGACGCTGGAGGCCTCCGAAGCGGCCATGATCGAAAACCCTGAAGAGCCTACCGAGCGCAGGGTTCTAATGCGGTTCGATATCCCCGACCATCTCTCCGACGGGATAGTCGAGATAGCCGCGCTGGAGTTCCAGACCGCGCTGAGCGTTCCCGACTCGTCCGAGGGCGTCACGCTCGACTGCTTTCAGGTGACCGAGCCGTGGGACGCCGAGTCCGTGGACTGGGACGAAGGCTGGGACAACGCGGGCGGCGATTTCGACACTGCCAGCCACGCGATGTGCGGGGCGGCCGTCGGGGACTCCTCGCACGTGCAGTTCGATGTCACCGGTATGGTCGCGAGTTGGGCCACCATGGGCGCGGACAACCGCGGAATCCTCGTTGCCAGAGCTCCGGGAGAGGAGGCGGTCCTCCAGGTGGTGCGGGGCGCGGTCGGGCAAGTTGTGTCGTCGCCCCGATTGACGATCTGGTACACGCCGCGGAGGAGCGAACAATGAAGACTGGAACAGCATACGCGGCAGCATTGGTGGTCGTGCTGGCGACAGGCACGGCAGCGGGCGGCATCATCCATGTCCCCGACGACTACCCCTCGATCAAGGAGGCGATCGCAGCCTCTGCTGAGACGGATACCGTTCTGGTGGCGCCGGGGACGTACACCGGGCCGGACAATCTCTCCATAACGATCGAGGACCGCCACTTCGTTCTCACGTCTGAGGGCGGTCCCGAGAATACGGTTATCGACGGCGGCGGGGCGTCCTACGCGTTCATGCTGTCGGGCATTCCGTCGACGGCGCTGCTTGAGGGGTTCACGATAAGGAACTGCAGCTACGCTACAGGAGGTGCCATCCACTTCGGGGATGACGTCAATCTCACGATCCGAGAGTGCTGCTTCCTGGATAATGTAGCTGAGGACAAGGGAGGGGCCGTCTACTCTGTCTCTGGCACTGCGCCGGTGTTCGAAGAGTGCCGATTTGGGCGGAATCAGAGTGGCGGCGCAGGTGGTGCAGTCTACATCGACGAAACCGGCGCCGCAGGGGTCACCTTCCGCAGTTGCGTCTTTACCGACAACGCGGCCAGCGCTGGCGGGGCGATCTACAGCCAGTCCAATGCAAGCATCTACTTGGTCGACTGCGGATTCGCCGGCAACCTTGCCGAAGGGAGTGGTGGTGCAATTGGGCTGAGCGGATACGAGTTCTCGGCTGTGGCCCATGCGACCAGCTGTTCGTTCGTCGACAACCACGCCGACTACGCGGGTGGAGCGTTATACACGAACTACGGAGGGATCGATCTGCACAACTGCTACCTTGCTGACAACAGCGCTGGCAGCAAGGGCGGGGCCGTTCGTAGTCTCAGCTGGGCTGAGCTCGAGGGCTGCACGCTGGTCGGGAATACCGCGGGGACTCATGGCGGGGCACTATGGTTATCGTCTTTCGAATCTCCTCCGATCGTCGGTTGTACATTTGTGAGCAACGCGTCGCCCTTGGGTGGAGGAGTGTGGTTTGGGGGAGGCGCAGGAGACCCGGTCGTGGAGAACACCGTCATCGCGTTCTCAACTGAAGGCGCCGCGGTGTCCCTCGATCCTGGTGCACAAGTGCATCTGAGCTGCTGCGACCTCTACGGTAACGCCGGTGGCGACTGGACCGGCGCCATTGCCGACCAGCTCGGCCAGAACGGGAACATCAGCGAGGACCCGCTCTTCTGCATGGAGACGAGTTCCCTGAGCCCGTGGACCCTGCAGAGTGACTCGCCGTGTGCTCCTGGGAACAGCGGCGCGTGCGGGCTCATCGGAGCGTGGCCGGTCGACTGCACTCCGACGCTCGTTGAGTCCAGGTCCTGGGGCCAGATCAAGGCCATGTACAGGTGATATGGAAAAGCCGGTGCTAGGCCGGTTCTTCGGGACCCCGCAGTCATCACGCGGGGTCCCCGCTTCTTCGATGAAGTCAGACGGCATCGCCACGAGTCGGCGTCCGTCCGGGGCCCGCCAGTTGCGGCGCACCGCCCTCCCCTGCGCTGAGCGCCTTTCATAGACGCGTCTCTCGCCTGCGCTTGCTTGACTTGTTGACACCCCCTTTCAGGGGTAGTATGCTCGTTAGTCACCGCGTTTTCGCCGAGCCGGAGCGCGGTGACAGACACGGGAGCAGTAGCAGGGTAGGCGGTAACGCCTACCCTCATTAGCGAATCATCAATCGGCAACGCGTCCGGTTGGCGTCTCCGCCGGAGCCCGTCGCGGCATCACTCCCGCAGCGACGCCACGCCCCCCGAGCCCGGATGCCGCGCACGACACGCCTCGGAGGTACCGGATGAGATACAGACTGAAGGGCGCGCTCCTGAAGGACGACCTCGTGGAGAGGATCGTCACCCTCTCCGGACAGAGCCTGTTCGCGTGTTACCAGTGCGGCAGGTGCTCGGCCGGCTGCCCGGTCGTCGACGAGATGGACATGATCCCGAGCGAGGTCATCAGGCGTCTTCAGCTGGGGCAGGTGGAGGAAGTGCTGGGGACGAAGACGATATGGATCTGCGCCTCGTGTCTCCAGTGCGCGTCGCGCTGTCCGAAGGGCGTCGAGTTCTCGAGCATCTGCGACGCGCTTCGCCAGACGGTCCTTCGCAGGCGCCTGTCGAAGCCGCAGGTCGATTCCGACGAAGTGACCCCCGTCATGGTCTCCGAGGCCCCTCAGCTGGGTGTCGTCGGAGCGCTCCGGAAGCTGAACGGCTAGCACGCGGTGGAGGCTGCTGATGAAGATCCCGTACTACCCCGGCTGCACGCTGCACGAGAGAGCGAAGGACCTCGACATGTCGGCGCGCGAGTCCGCGCGCGCTCTCGGGGTCGAGCTCGAGGAGCTTCCCATCTGGACGTGCTGCGGCGCGGTCTTTCCGCTCGTCACCGACAACGTGATGGACATCCTGGCGCCGGTCAGGAACCTGGAGTACGCCGCTCGCGAGGGAGACAAGCTCGTGACGCTGTGCTCGTTCTGCTACAACGTCCTCAAGCGAGCGAACAAGGTCATGCGCGATGACCCGGAGAAACGTGAGAAGGCGAACCTCTTCCTCCGGGCCGACACCGAGTCCCGAGAGAAGATCGAGAGCTACACGCGCCAGGACTACGAGGGCCAGGTCGACGTGCTCCACTACATCGAGATGCTTCGCGACGTGGTGGGCTTCGACAAGATGTCGAAGGCGGTCACCCGGAAGCTCGACGGCCTCAAGGTCGCCCCGTACTACGGTTGCATGCTCCTCCGCCCCGCGAAGGAGATGGAGTTCGACGACCACGAGCAGCCGACGATCTTCGAGGAGTTCCTCGAGGCGCTCGGTTGCGAGGTCGCCGACTTCCCGATGAAGACCGAGTGCTGCGGCGGCTTCCAGATCGTGCGGGACGAGGAGACTGCGATAAGCTGCTCGCAGAACGTGACCGCATCCGCCATCAAGGCCGGCGCGGACATCATCGTCACGACGTGCCCGCTCTGCCGCTACAACTTGGACAAGAAGCAGAAGGAGATCGGTGAGCGCGTCCAGGGGTGGTCCGATATCCCGGTCATCTACTTCACGCAGCTTCTCGGGATCGCGCTCGGGATAGACGACAAGCACATCGACTTCGAGGACAACTACGTGGACCCGAGGCCGGCGCTCGCCTGAGCGGCGCGTTCCGGACCGAGGGCGGCGGCCAAGAGGAAAGCGACCGGCGCGCCTGAGCGTGACGGCGCCCATGACGCGCCGCCGAGCGAGGCAGCGTGACGCGCTCGCGCAGGAACGGGTCTTGTGAGGGGGGAAGATGGACAAACGTATCGGGGTCTTCGTCTGCCACTGCGGCACCAACATCGCCGGTACGGTGGACGTGAAGCGCGTGGCGGAGGAGCTGGCCGACTACCCCGGAGTGGCCTACTCCACTGACTACACGTACATGTGTTCCGATCCTGGCCAGAATCTGGTCAAGGACGCGATCAAGAAGCACAAGCTCGACGCCGTGATCGTGGCGGCCTGCTCGCCAACGCTGCACGAGGCGACGTTCCGCAGGGCCGGCCGGACCGCCGGCGTCAATCCGTACGAGGTCGAAATCGCGAACATCCGCGAGCAGTGCAGCTGGGTTCACCAGGACGACATGAAGGCCGCGACAGACAAGGCCGTACGCGTCATCAAGACGATGGTCGAGAAGGCGAGGCTCGACGAGCCTCTCGAGCCTATCTCGGTACCGATGACGCACAGAGCAATGGTCGTCGGAGGCGGGATTGCGGGCATCCAGGCGGCGCTCGACATCGCC
>WJLY01000247.1 GCA_014728245.1 Candidatus Effluviviaceae Genus IV sp. | reverse complement strand
TCGCTCGTGAAGTTCTCGGACGCGATCAGCTCCAGCTTGTCCGTCTGGCGCTTCACCTCGTTCTGGATCGCCTCGTGGATCTTGGGATCGACTTCCTTGAGCCCCGGCATCACGTCTCCTCTCTCTTCTCGTTCATCATCTTGCTGACCCTGCGCTCGTGCCTGCCGCCCTCGAAGGGGGCTTCGAGCCATCCATCGACGATGTCGAGCGCCGTCGCCTCATCGATGAACCGAGCGGGAAGACACAGAACGTTGGCGTCGTTGTGCCTGCGGGAGAGCTCGCCTATCTGACGGGTCCAGGCGAGAGCGGCCCGGACGCCGGCGACCTTATTCGCTACCATGCACATGCCCTGCCCCGAACCGCAGAACAGGACGCCCCTCTCCGCCCGTCCCGCCGCAACCTCGGCCGCTGCGGGCCCGCCGTAGTCGGGGTAGTCTACCGAATCGGCGCCATCGGTCCCGAAGTCGACGACCTCGTGTCCGGCCTCGCGAAGGTGCGACTCGACCGCCTCCTTCAATTCATAGCCCGCGTGGTCGGCGCCGATGGCGATCTTCATGCTGCCTCCGTCTCCGTTCGGCCGGGTCCGGCGCCCCCCGTTTCCGCGCGGCCGGGTCCCGGACGATCGCCGGCGCCGGCCGTCTTCCTGTCAGCCAGCATCAACACGCGCGGAAGCGAGTCCCGCAGATACCCGTCCATCATTCGATAGACGCGCTCGTATTCTTCAACGGGCGCTCCGATTGGATCCGGCACGTCCTCTTCCGAGCCGTCCGCGAACTGCGAGAGCAGGTAGGACCGCGTGCGCGCCCCGGGCGCGATCTCGCTGACCGTCGCCAGATGGTGGTCTGCGAGCGCGAAGATGAGGTCGGAGTCGTCTATCAACTCCCTCGTCAGCCCTCTGGAGCTGTGTTCGGAGATGTCGATGCCGTGTCCGAGGCAGACCTCCACGGCCTCCGGGGTCGCCGGCATCCCGTCGATCCCGGCCGTTCCGGCCGAGCCTACCTCGATGTCGTCCCGTTCAGCGGGCAGCATCGAGCGCAGCATGCCCTCCGCCATGGGGCTCCTGCACGAATTGCCCGTGCAGACGAAGAGAACGGAAAACGGCATGGGTCTCTCCCGTAGATCGTGAGGAAGCGGCACGCCCGGTGCAGGTGCGTCGGCGCGCGCAAGCAAAGCCGGCGGACTTTGGATTTTACGCCAGCCTGAGGCGCGGGTCAACCTGGAAGGGGCCTGCCACAGCAGAGAGGTCGCATGGAAGCCGGATGATAACGGAGGTCGTCAGACAAGGGAGACCGGGCCGCGCCGCCAGGCGGGAGGCCCGCGGCGGCCTTCCCCGGCGTCCGACGAGATCCTCCGGGGAAGGCCGTCCGGGCGCGGTCACCGGATCTTCTCGAACCGGACCTCCCGCTGTATGTTCAGCAGGCTCGCCGGGCCGCCGACGACCGGCGTCTCCAGGACCACGTCCTCGTTAAGGGTCAGACACTCGATCTCGCGGTCCTCCAGCGAGACCCAGAACTGGCCCCAGTAACAGGAACGTCCCCTCGTGGGTTCGGCATCGACCGGGTTCGCAAACGACTGATAGAGCGCGACACCGCACGGCTCGCCGTGCATCATCGAAACACCCGACCACTTCAGCCTGAGATCCCGCATCTCAAGCTTGCCCCAATCGCACATTGCGACTTCGAAACCCTCAAACGTCTCTACAGGGACAAACTCGTTGAGCGGCATCGGCCCGACGGCGTCCAGCGTCATGTCCACCAGCTCAAGCATCATGCCGTCCCAGACCATCGTCTTGGCCAGATCCCGAAGGTCGTTCCCGGGGAAGCACTCATAGAGGGACTCGTCGACAATCTCCTCTGATAGACCGTACTCGAAGCCCTCCATGATCGCCAGGGGAGCCGGGTCCGACAACACGCCTTCGCCTCCGCCCGCGATAGTGACCGCGTTCCAGCGGAACCGGTCGCCTTCGAGCTTTCGCGTGTATTCCCCCCTGACCTGAGTCCTCGACTGCACGACTCCCGACACGTCCCGAACGTGGAGGCCGTAATCCAGAGAGTAGGTCTGTGGCGTCCCCGGGGCTCTTGCCGGTTCGCCGGGAAAGGCGTCGAGGTGCGCGTCAAGCCCGCCCGCCCGCGGTGCGGGCGCGTGTCCGAGAGCCACCGCGAGCGTCGCTATCAGAAAGAACGTTCTCATGTCATCCCTCCATGCCCGCCGCGCGGGCGGCTTCCACTATGCCTGCCAGTTGCTCGAGGTAAGCGAGGAATGCTCTCCTTCCCTTCTTCGTCAGCGAGCAGGTCGTCCTGGGTCTCTTGCCGGCATAGCCTTTCTTCACCCGCACGTACCCGGCCTCTTCCAGCTTCGCCAGGTGCCGGCTAAGGTTCCCGTCCGTCGTTCCGATCTCATCCCTCAGGTGAACGAAGTCGGCGTCGGCGGCATCTGCGAGGATCGTCAGGATCCTGAGCCGCACCGGGGCGTGGATCAACGGGTCGAGTCCGAATGCGTGTTCAGACATCTTCGCCCTTCCCCTCGGTCTCTCGCCCGAAGAGGATACCGGGGAGGATCCATCCCAGCCCGATCGCCGTGGCCATGAGAATCGCGCGTGGCGGGCCGTGCACGAAGGCCATGCCGACGCCGGCTCCCCACCACGCGACCGCGCACCATGACACGGCCGGCATTTCGAAGATCGCCCCCGTCGAGAACACGCCCGAGCCGAGAATGATACAGGTGAGCATCGGAACGAGCGTCCAGTCGTACGCGCCGACCAGAGGCAGCACGAGCGCGACGATGACGTTCGCGAGTCCGACGGCAAACCAGATAAGCCCGCTGACGGTAGAGGCATACGACCGAACCGGCGCCCGGCTCCGGACCCGGGCGAGCGACAAGTACCCGATGACACCGGACACGACCGCGAGCGCCACGAGAGTCGGAAGAACGAGTCCGTTTCGCCCGGCCGCCTCCAGCAACGCGATGACGACGAGGCCGCCCAGAGCCACCGATCCGAGCCAGACAAAGAAGCGTCCGGACTCCGCCGTCTCACGCCGACTCCGCGCGACCATCGCGCGGATGATCTCAAGCTGTTCCTGAACGTTCTGCTTGTTCACCACGGCCTCCTTGAGTCGCTTCAGCAAAGTGCTTTGCTATGCAAAGTAAGTCTAGCCACATGGGCGCTTCCTGTCAAGCGCTTTGTTCGTGTGGAGTGTATGGACGAGGCGGGCCGCCTTCCCCTCTGTCGGAGGAGAGCGGCCTGACGAGGCATCGTCGCGCTGCGCTGTCAGGAGAGTCCGGGAGACAGGGCTCCTGCGATCTCCGCGGAGGAGACCGTCCCCTCACGCAGGACCCTGGGCTCAGGGCCGGTGAGGTCCACTATCGTCGATGCGGTGCCCGTCGTGGACGGCCAATGGCGGACGGCGACGTCGACGTGGTCGCGCAGCGAAGCCACGGCGTCCTCGAACCTGGCGGGCGGAGGCTCGCCCTCGAGGTTCGCCGACGGGCCGGTGACCGGCGTACCGGCCAGCCCAAGGAGTTCCTGGACGACCTCGTTCCGCTCGATGCGTATCGCGATCGTCCCGCCGCCGGCCGTCAGCTCCTCGGGAAGCCGCTCCGCCGCGGGAAGAACGTAGGTGAGCGCCCTGGACCCCAGGCGCCACTCCAGCTCCTTCAGCCTGGGGTCGATGCGGGTCGTCAACATCGAGGCCATGGCCACCGAGTCCACGAGCGCGATGAGGGGCTTCCCGGGATCCCGCTTCTTGGCCCTGAACACGCGGCGAACGGCCTCCGGGTCGAGAGCGTCGGCGGCGAGGCCGTAGTACGTGGAGGTGGGGATGATGACGAGCCCGCCCTCCCTGATCGCGAGCGCGGCCGGCCTCAGGCGGTCCCGCATGCTCTCGTCGCCTCTTGATGTGAGGTCGATCTCCTTCACGGGCCTGTCCCCTGGCCGGTATTCTGGCGACTGAGCGCCCGGTGAGCTATGTCCGTCCTGTGATACTCGTTCTCGAACGAGATCGAGTCGACCGCTCGATAGGCGCGCTTGACCGCGTCGGCGAGGCTCGCGTCCCAAGCGGTGACGCCCAGCACTCTGCCTCCCGAGGTCACCGTCGCTCCATCTTCCAGCCTCGTGCCGGCGTGGAAGACGACGACGTCGTTCATCGCCTCCGCCGAGTCTATTCCCTCGACGAGCTTCCCCTTCTCGTACTGGCCGGGGTAGCCGCCGGACGCCATGACTACACAGACCGCGTGACGGGGGCGCGCCCCGACGGCCGAGGGGTCCAGGTCACCCGAGGCCGCAGACATCATGATCTCCGCCAGATCGCCCTCCAGGAGCGGGAGCGTCACCTGGGTCTCGGGATCACCGAAGCGGCAGTTGAACTCGACGACCTTCGGCCCCCCGTCGGTCATCATGAGCCCCGCGTAGAGTACGCCCCTGTACTCGGCGCCCTCCATCTCGGCGAGACCTTCCAGCGTGGGACCGATGATCGAACGCTCCACATCCGCGAGCGTCTCCTCGGACACTACCGGCGCCGGGGCATACGCGCCCATTCCCCCGGTGTTCGGACCGCGGTCGCCGTCCAGCGCGCGCTTGTGGTCCTGCGAAGGCGCGAGAAGCGCGGCTTTGCGTCCGTCGGTGATCGCCAGTATGGATGCCTCCTCGCCCCGCAGACACTCCTCGACAACGAGCGTGTCGCCTGACCTGCCGAATCTCTGACGGACCATCGCGTCGTCTATGGCCGTCTCCGCCTCGTGCCCGTCGGCGGCTATGACGACGCCCTTGCCGGCGGCCAGGCCGTCGGCCTTGATCACGACGGGATAACCGATCTCACCGGCGGCCGCGGCCGCCTCCTCTCGGGACGTGCACGTCCTTGCGGACGCCGTAGGGACACCGGCGCGCCGCATCAGCTCCTTGGCGAACGACTTGCTGCCCTCGATCCGGGCGGCCGCTCGCGTGGGTCCGAAGGCCGTGAGTCCCCTGGCGCGGAAGGCGTCCACGATTCCCAGCGTGAGAGGAACCTCCGGTCCCACGACGGTGAGCCCGCACTCCCTCTCTTCCGCCAGCCTCACAAGGCCCTCGATGTCGTGAGCCGGTATGGGCGTCGTCTCGGCCAACCGGGCGATGCCGGCGTTCCCGGGGGCGGCGATGATCCCCGAAACGGTCGGGCTCTGAGCAAGCTTCCAGACGAGAGCGTGCTCTCTTCCGCCGCCTCCTACGACCAGGACCTTCATTGCGCCTCCTTGCTGAAGTCGCACGTGCCCCAGGGTCGGCGCGCCTGCCTTCCCGCCCGGCGCCCGCCCCGACCGGTCAGCGCGCACGATACTCTCGCGAGCAGGATACCATCGCCAGATGGTCTCCGCAAGAAGAGGGGCGGCGCATGAGCGCCGCCCCCGGTGTGCCAAGACACTCCTGTGGTGGAGACCACTTGGTTACATGTCGAGACGCGCTACCGGCGCCCGTCCGTGACCCCTCGGTACGAGCCCCGGCAAGAGGCTTCAGCCGGCCGTCGACCTCGGACCCGCGCGTCCGCGGGTCACTCCCCGATCAACGGTTCGCCGAGATAGCGGGACGACTCTCCGGGCTCCTCGGAGCCCGTCAGGATCATGCCCGGGCCCTCGCCGAACGGGTCGAAGCCCTCGGGCGCGAGCGTGTCGGACAGCGCCACATCCGGCGTGGATGTCACGCCTCCCGTTTCTACCAGGAGCTTGGTTCTGGGCGACACGACGGGCCCCTCGGCGAACGACGCTGTGGCTCCGCCGCCGGGAGCGCCGCTGCCGCCGGGACCAGGACCGCTCAGCGTCCCAAGCCCCATCCACATGCCTACGGCGAAGAACGCCACGGCCACGACCAGTGGGGCCAGCCGAGGCACGAGTCTGGCCCAGCGGTCGTCGCCCCCGAGCCACCCGCCCCGGAGCCGCTTCCTCAGCCCGGCCTCGAATCTGGTCCAGTAGAAGGATGACGGCTCCTCGTATCCGTCGTCGCGGAGCACATCGCGCAGCTTCTTGATGGACGCCAGCTCCCGCGCGCACGCGGGGCACGACTCGAGGTGATCTCTGACCGCGGCGTCCTCGCCCGCGTTCAGATCGCCCTCCGCGTATTCCACAAGCAGCTTCTCAACCTGGCTACAAAGCATGGCTCAGATCAAATCCCCCAGTAGCTTGCGGAGCTTCCTGATCGCGTGGAAGTAGTTGGCCTTTGACGTACCCTCCGAACAGCCGACTATCTCCGCGATCTCCTTGTGACTCAGCCCCTCGTAGAACTTCAGTGTGAAGACGGCCCTCTGCTTGTCCGGAAGCGAACTCACCGCCTCCCCTATTCGCCGCCCGATCTCGGAACTCAGCGCCACCCGGCCGGGATCGGATCCCGCCCTGGTGTCCCTCCTTATCATATCTCCCAGCGGAACCATCCGCCGGAATTTGTCACGCTTGAGCTTGTTGAGCGCGATGTTGACCGTGATCCTGTAGATCCACGTGTAGAGGCTCGAGCGTCTCTCGAAACGCTCGATGCTCCTGAAGACCTTGATGAACGCTTCTTGCGCGGCGTCTTCCGCATCTTCATCGTCCCGCAGTATGCGCCAGGCGACTCGGTAGACCCTCTCACGGTACTCCTGGACGAGTTCCTCGAAGGCCCGCTCGTCGCCCGCCTGGAGCCTCTCCACCAGATCGCGGGCGTCTCCACCAGCCCGTTCAGCACTCGATTCGCTCATACATATGACACGGGCGGCCCCCGGAAGGTTGACCCGGCTCCCTCGCACGGTGAACACCGCTCACACGCGCACCTCCGCCTGGCCGGCGGTGATGCGCGCCCGCGAACGGCCTACGCTATGACAACATGAGGCCCCGTGTCAACGACCGCATGGCCTGCCGCAGGCGACGCAAAGACGGCAACAGGTAGTGCGCGCCGCGCCGCCAGGCAAGGCGCAGGTCTGCCCGCGACAGTGCGTGGGCCGTTCCTGCGGAGCGGGCTGCAGGAAGAACCGGCGGTCGACCCTGAAGAGCTGGCTTCGTGAAGCAGCGGCAGGCGAGAGTCAAGAGTGGGCTCCATGACGCACCGAGGCCGGGCGGTGTGCTCCCGCCCGGCCCCTTCCGTGGCTTGCGCCATCCCGTCCGCCCGGCGCCGCCCGTGATCCACAGTCGCTAGTCGCTCGGCACCGAGGGCGGATGGGCAAGGTCTACTTCTTCGTTCCGTAGAGCGACTTGATCTTACCCCATGTGGTCTCGAGCTGGCGGCCATCCGGCGTGTCGGCGATCGGCTCGCACCAGTCCCAGAGGTCCGTGAACTCCATGGGGCCATTGCCCGGGACGCAGCCGTCGACGTCGTCGAGCGTCAGCTCCCTGTCCGGGAACGTGTCGCACTCGTAGTAACCGCCGGCCGTGTCTCCGGAGTCCGCGCAGAAGTACTTGTAATCCAGGAACTTGTACGTCCCCGTCGGGAACGTGACCAGAGCGCTGTAGATGCCGTCGCCGGAGGCCAGATCGCCGCCCGTCCCGTCATCGACAAGCTCCACGCCCGTCGACCAGTCGAGTGGCGACTCCGAACCCCTGACGAAGAGACCCTGATCGCAACCCGGAGCGTTCGTCACCTGGAACCTGACACCGACGTCGCACTGGATGTTGTCGACCGGGGAGACGTCCTCCCACCAGACGTTCATGGTCTGGCCGGCGGTGTTCG
Source organism: Candidatus Effluviviaceae Genus IV sp. (assembly GCA_014728245.1). Lineage (GTDB taxonomy): Bacteria > Joyebacterota > Joyebacteria > Joyebacterales > Joyebacteraceae > WJLY01. The sequence goes on along the minus strand of WJLY01000247.1, from coordinate 15,908 downwards.
GATCGAGCTCGACGAAGTGGCCGAACTCGAAGTCGCCCTCCCACGTCGTGCAGTCGACTACATACTTGTACTTCACGGTGGCTGTGTCGGCCGCCGCGCCGCACTCGTACTGCATCGAGAAGTACTCGGTGACCGTGTAGGTCGTGTCGCCGGCGGCAGCGTCGTCGCCGCTACCGTCGTCGAACGCCTCGCATCCGGCGCACTGGTCCCACGTGAGTGGGTACGTGTCGCCCTGGATGTGGACGCTCGTCGGCACGCCGTTCTCCTGGACATAGAGGTCCATGTTCAGCTCGAAGATGACCTCGTGCAGGTAGAAGCATGCGTCGTTGTTGCTCGGATCGACCGGCTGGAGATCGCCTTCGGCCAGAACGTTGTTGGCCCATACCAGGTAGTCACTCCCCGGCGAGCAGGCCGGGCTCACCTCGAGCACCACGACCTTGTGATCGGTGTCGTCGCGCGTGGCGCTGACGACCGTCTGCGCGGGGCCGCCGTCCTCGTTCACGTTCCAGTTGGCCGTGTTCTCCGCCGACGTCTCGTCCATGTTCTTGTCGAACCTGACCTCGATCTTCGTCAGGTCGGTCGGACAGTCCGCCAGCACGCGCGCGTACAGCACCTGCGGGGCCGCAGACGTGAAGACCTCGGTCGTGTTCGTCGCCATGTCGTAGGTGAAGAGGACGGGCGTCGATCCGTCCGATCCGAACGGGATGTCGCCCGACGGCGAGGTGTTCTGGTCCCAGTTGTTGTTCAGGACGATCTTGAAGTTGTAGCTCCCCGCCGGTATGACCGACTCGAACTCCCACACGCCGTCGCCCTCGGGATCCTCCATGACGGTAGTGCTGGTGTCGGTCTGGTCCCAGTCGGTACCGCCCAGCTCGCTCATGAAGTCGCCGCAGACGATCGGCGGGTTCATGCTGTGGAAGATGTACTCGTCACCGTCCTGCGATCCGACGGTCGCGCCGCAGTTCACGTACCAGGTCACGTCGTCCTGCGCCGACAGCGTGAAGGACTGGTTGTTGCCCGCAGGAATCGCTGTCGCCCAGGTGCTGTCTTCAAAGGCCTTGTACTCGTAGCTGCCGGCGTCGATGGTCTTGGTGAGCTCCCAGACTCCGTTCGGCTGGAGCACCAGAGCCCAGTCCGGGTTGCCAAGCTCCCAGGCCGGGTCCTGCACCGTACCGACGATTGTCGGACCGTCGTAGGCGAACGCCGGTACCGCGAACATGACGACCATGAGGGCCGCCGTAAGGAACTTCATGAAAACCTCCTTCGCGCTGCCGCGCTCTTGCATCCGGTCGCACGGGACTCACTGAGAACCCCGTCTCTCCTCTTCTCCCCTCTCGCACGGCAGGCCCCGGCGCGTACTGCCGGGGCCTGCTGAGTGGTTCAACACGATCTGGACTTCTAGAGCCCCGGCTACCTGTAGATGCCCTTGATGGCGCCCCAGGTCGAGTTCTCAACCGGGCTGGAGCAGTCCGGGCACTCCGGCGTTATGAACTCCCAGCCGTCGACCGGGAGGACCTGCATCGGCGCAGAGTCGTCGATCGAGAAGCTGTGGTTGCCGGTGTTCTCCCACGTCGCGCAGTCGTCCTTCTTGTACTTGTACTCGACGAACGGATTGCTGCCGGCCGGGAAGAGCACGTCGACCGTCCAGAGGCCGGGAGAAATGGCCGGGCAGGGCTGCGTCATGTTGACGCCCGTCGTCCAGTCGCCGATGGCCGGGTGGCCGCCGATGACACACACGTCGCCCGTTGTCGTCACGGTGTCTGGCAGGCAGACCGTGAAGGTCACGGTCACGTCCTGCTGCGTCACGACCTCGGTCGACACGGTCGTCGTGTTGTTCGACATGTCGTAGGTCCAGGTGACGGGGTTCACGCCGTCAGACGTGAACGTCACGTTGCCGCCGCCCATCTGCGTGTCCTGGTCCCAGTTATTGTTCAGGACGACCTTGCCCTGGTAGTCGCCGGCGGGCGCCACGACGGCCGAGAACTCCCAAACGTCGTCGCCGTCGCCGTCAGTCATGACGGTCGTGGAGGTGTCGGTCTGGTCCCAGTCGCTGCCGCCGAGTTCGCTCTGGAAGTCGCCGGCCACGATCGGCGGGTTCATGCTGTGGAAGACGAACTCGTCGCCTTCCTTCGTGCCGACGGTGGCGCCGAGGTTCACGTACCACGTGACGTCGTCGTCAGCTGCGAGGGTGAACGTCTGGTTCGCGCCGGGGAAATCCCAGCCCCAGTCGTCGCCATCCACGGCCTTGTACTCGTAGGAACCCGCGACAAGCGTCTTCGTGAGCGTGTAGACACCGTTGGCGTTTATCGAGAGATCGTAGTTCGGATCCGCGGGATCCCATCCCTGCATGCTGCCTACGATGCTCGGGCCGGCAAGCGCCATCGCCGGGACGAGCGCCACTAGAGCTATCGCACCGATGAGCCTCATCCTGTCTCTCCTTCTCGTTCCGCCCGAAGTCACTGCCGGAACCACTCCGGCATCACGTTTCGAGCATCTCAAACTCCATCTGCGGCCCCAACTCGGACCGCGCTCCCAAAGCGTCCAAGCGCTAGCTGTCTGTGCTCGCTGCTCCCCCCTTTCAAGCGCCGCGCCTCGTATCGCGATTCAACCACGTAGTACGGTGCATTCGACGGGCCGGATAAGGTCCGTCACATTCGAAACTATAGCACAAGTCACGGCAAATGTCAATGCGAGTTGCCGTCATTAGCAGCCTCGTCATGGCTCCGGTTCCAAAACTCCTTGGCCATTCTTTCAGCCCCGGGATCCGCCCCGGGCCGCTCTCCCGTTTATCCCACATCATTCGATGCCAGTCATGGCCGACGGTTGCACCTGAGCGATGGTTCGGGAACTGCGGCGAAAGGGCCCGGCCCAAAGATGGAGAGACCCGCGGCCCTCCCTGGGGAGGATCGCGGGCCTCTCGCCCGGGGTCGCCGAAAGACTGGAGCTGGTGAGCGGATTCGAACCGCTGACCTACGCATTACGAATGCGTTGCTCTACCAGCTGAGCTACACCAGCTTCCTTTCGGCGATCCCGATCGTGGTGCCGCCCCGCAGAATCGAACTGCGGACACACGGATTTTCAATCCGTTGCTCTACCAACTGAGCTAGGGCGGCTCGTTGTCAGAAGACAAATGTTAGCAGCGGACGACCCCTAAGTCAAGCTGACTGAGGCCCCACGCATACCGCCATCGTCGGGGCCCCGGACACGCCGACGGGCACCGTCAAGGCCCCGACACGCTGGCAGGCCCTGCCGAAGCCCGGAAACGCTGACGGGCTCCGTCGAGGCCCCCGGAAACGCTGACGGGCTCCGTCCCGCCGATCATGCCGCGTATCCTTCGGGATGATCGACTAGCCAACTCCAGGCCGCCTCGACCATGTCGGCGAGCTCCGGGTGCGTGGCCTTCCAGCCCAGCTCGCTCTCGGCGAGAGCGGAGCTGGCCACGAGCTTCGCGGGATCACCCTCGCGTCTTTCGCCCATCTCGCGGGGCAGGGTCTTCCCGGTGACACGCTCGACCGTGTCTATCACGTTGAGCACGCTCCAGCCCTCGCCGTTCCCGAGATTGTAGACCCCGCTTCTCCCGCTGTCGAGAGCGTCGAGCGCCAGGATGTGCGCGTTCGCCAGGTCGCGGACGTCTATGTAGTCGCGAATGCAGGTCCCGTCCGGCGTCTCGTAGTCGTCCCCGAACACCGTGAGCTTCGGTAGCTTCCCCTGCGCGACCTTCAGCGCGATCGGGATGAGATGCGTTTCGGGATCGTGGTCCTCGCCGCACCGCTCTGTCGCGCCCGCCGCGTTGAAGTATCTGAGTGAGACGAACCCAAGGTCCGAGGCGCCGGCCCGCCATCGGAGTATCTTCTCGAAGGCGAGCTTCGTATCCCCGTAGACGTTGACGGGCTCGGTGCGGTGGGTCTCTCCGATGGGAACCGACTCCGGCTCTCCGTAGACTCCCGCCGACGACGAGAACACGATCTTCCGGACACCCGCGGCCTCCATCGCTTCGAGCAGGCGCGCGCCGTGCACTACGTTCGCCTCGTAGTAGTCGCCGGGCTTCTCCATCGACTCCCCGACCAGGCTCTTGGCCGCGAAGTGGATGACGGAGTCAACCTCGTGCTCGCGGAGCAGCGTCGATACCAGCTCGCTGTCGCCGGCGCTCCCCACGACGAGCGGAACATCGGCCGGAATCGCCTCGCGATGCCCCTTCGATAGATCGTCCAGGACGACCACCCGGCGGCCCGAGCCCGCCAGAAGCTCGACGGTCACGCTTCCTATGTAGCCCGCGCCGCCGGTCACGAGAACCGAACTCGGCACTCCGTCCTCCCGTCTCGTTCCTCGGTCCCTTTTCGGAGACGTCCGCGCCTCTGTTCTTCACCCCCAGTCAGGGACGCCCGCGTCTCTCTTCTTCGCCTCTACTCGGAGACACCCGCGTCCTTGAGGGCCTTCGCGATCGTCTCCTCGCTCATCTCGTAGTCCGGCAGGTCTCCCGCCAGGTACGCCTCGTAGGCGGCCATGTCGAAGTGGCCGTGACCCGAGAAATTGATGACGATCGTCTTCTCGACGCCCTCCTCCTTGCAGCGGAGCGCCTCGTCGATGGCGGCCTTCAGCGCGTGCGACGTCTCCGGCGCGGGGATTATCCCCTCCGTCGAAGCGAAGAGGATCGCGGCCTCGAACACGGCGTTCTGCGTGAACGACACGGGCTCGACGATCCCCTCGTGCACGAGCTGGCTCAGAATCGGCGAGTCGCCGTGGTAGCGGAGCCCGCCGGCGTGGATCTTCGGCGGCACGAACGAGTGGCCGAGAGTGTACATGCGCATGAGCGGCGCCATCTTCGCGGAGTCGCCGTAGTCGTATGCGAACATGCCCTTCGTCATCGTGGGACATGCCTTGGGCTCCGCGGCGACGAAGCGGATATCGCGCCCTTCCGCCCTGTCCATCAGGAACGGGACCGCCATGCCCATGTAGTTGCTCCCGCCGCCCACACAGCCTACCACCACGTCGGCCTGGTCTCCAACCATCTCGAGTTGCTTCCTGGTCTCGAGACCGATCACCGTCTGATGCAGGATGACGTGGTTGAGCACGCTGCCCAGCGAGTACTTGGTGTCGTCGTGCGTAGCCGCGTCCCACACGGCTTCGCTGATCGCGATGCCCAGGGACCCGGGGCAGTCCGGGTCGCCCTCGAGTATCTTCTTACCGACGTCTGTGTGCTCTGTGGGACTCGGATAGACGTCCGCTCCCCATACCTGCATCATCGTGCGTCTGTATGGCTTCTGCTCATAGCTCACCTTCACCATGTAGACAGTGCAGTCGAGTCCCAGCTTGCTGCACGCGAACGACAGCGCGCTGCCCCACTGGCCGGCACCTGTCTCGGTGGCAAGCCTCGTTACGCCCGCCTTCTTGTTGTAGTGGGCCTGAGCCACGGCCGTGTTCGGCTTGTGGCTGCCGGGTGGGCTAACGCCCTCGTTCTTGTAGTAGATCCTGGCGGGCGTCTCGAGCTTCTCCTCAAGCCTGCGGGCCCGAAAGAGCGGCGACGGCCTCCAGAGGGAGTAGATCTCGAGCACCTCGTCGGGGATATCTATCCACCTCTCCGGTGACATCTCCTGGAGTATGAGCTCCATCGGAAAGAGCGGCTCAAGGTCCTCCGGGCCCAGCGGCTCGCGCGTCTGCGGATGCAGCGGCGGGTCGAGGGGCTTGGGAAGGTCAGGAAGCACGTTGTACCACTTCCTCGGCAGCTCCTTCTCCGGCAGCATGATCTTCACGGGCTCCATCTCGTCCTCCTCGGTCCGGCTCACTCGCCGTGTTCGATGCTACTGTTTCCGCACTCTCCCATCCAGCCTGATCAACCTGACTTCCGAGACGCCTTCGTGCGACGAGAGCAGTTCGACCGCGCTCTCCGGCACCTCGCCGCCGGGCGAGATGATCATGATCGCTCTGCCCCTCACGACCTCGCGTCCGACCTCCATCCGACTGATGTTGACTCCGGCCTCCCCGAGCATCGTCCCCACGCGCCCGACGATCCCCGGCTCCTCGACGGCGCCTCCGGCGAACCAGGCGACAAGAATGTCGCCCGCGGGAACCAGGTCGACCTCGAACCCGTCGATCTCGGTCATGCGCAGTCCGTCCGGCTCGAGAAGCGTCGCCGACAACCGGCCGCGCGAGGCGTCCGCGCCTTCGACCGTTATGAGGTTCTGGTAGCTGGGCGCGTCGGTCGTTCGCGATTCCGTGAAGTCTATCCCCTTTTCGCTGGCAAGATACCGGCCGTTCACGAGGTTCACCTCGTCACCGAGCACGGGCGTCAATAGCCCCTTCAGGAAGCTCTGCGTCGGCAGCTCGGTCCGGTAGCGGGCTATCTCGCCGGCGTACGTTATCTCGACCCCCGCGGTCGGCAGCCCGAAGAGCTGGGTGAACGCGCTCCCGAGCGCCTCCGCGAGCGGCATGAAGGGGCCGACGTGCGCCAGCGTCTCCACGTCGGCCAGAGGGATGTTGAGCGCGTAGCGCGGAACGCTCCCGGCCAGCGCCTCGACGACCTGCCCGGCGACCGTCTCGCCCACCCGCACCTGGGCCTCCTCGGTCGAGCCTCCCAGATGGGGCGTCACGAGGACCTGGTCGAAGCCGAAGAGGGGATGCTCCGTGACCGGCTCGCCGTCGAACACGTCGATCCCGGCCGCGGCCACGTGTCCGGACCTAAGCGCCGCAACCAGCGCGTCCTCGACCACGATGCCGCCCCTGGCGCAGTTGATTATCCGGACGCCCTCCGGGGCGAGCCGGAGCTCCCGCTCTCCGATCATCCCGTACGTCTCGTCGGTTCTCGGCGTGTGGACCGACACGTAGTCCGACCGCTCCAGGAGCGAGTCGAGCGTGTCCATCTTCTCAGCGCCGAAGTTGCGGAACCTGTCGTCCGAGATGTACGGGTCGTACGCTACGACGTCCATTCCGAACGCCGACGCCCTGACGGCAACGGCCGAGCCGACCCTCCCGAGTCCGACGACGCCGAGCGTCTTCCCGAGAAGCTCAACTCCCCGCGGCTTGGCGGTCGGCCAGACGCCGCTTCTGAGCTCTCTGTCGGCGCCCGGCAGGTTGCGCGCGAGCGCGAGCATGAAGGCCAGCGTGTGCTCCGCGGCGGAGACGACGTTCGACTCCGGCGCGTTGACCACCATGACGCCGCGCGAGGTCGCCAGCGCGATGTCTATGTTGTCGACGCCCACGCCCGCCCGCCCGACGACGCGCAGGCGCTCGGCCCGTTCGAGTACCTCGCGATCGACGCGCGTCCTGCTCCGCACGACCAGCGCGTCGAAGTCCGCGATCCGTTCGAGCAGCTCGGCTCGACACGTCTCGAACGCCTCGTCGACGTCGAGGGAGGCGGAGAGAACCGCCATGCCCTCGCGCGATATGGGCTCGGTCACGAGAACCCTGGGTCGCACGTCCTCTCTCCTATGCCCGTCGGCCCCCACGGCCCAGGCGCAGGAGATCTCCCACCTCCCCCAGGCCCAGGAGTCGCGATACGGCAAGATAGGCGGCCACGCCGGCGCCGCCGGCGAGCAATATACGGACAATCCTACCCATCTGCAGGAGTTCAGCAAATCGTATGCCAACGAGCCTATCGACGACCGCAAAGGCGGCCACGAGCGCCAGGCAGGACGCCCCCACCTTCCAGGACAGGCGGACCATCTCCGACCGCTCGATCGCCGCCGAGTCGCGCTCCAGCCTGCGGTTCAGGATCAGATACAGGATGACCGCGTGCGCGGCGAAGGCGATCGAGCTGGCGAGCGCCAGGCCCGCGTGCCTGAGCGGGGTTCGGACGAGGACGAGATTGAGCCCGGCGTTAAGGAAGAACGTCACTACGGACACCTTGACTGGCGTCTTCGTATCGAGCATGGCCGCGAAGGCGCGGACCAGCAGGAACGTGAGCCCCATTCCGACCAACCCGACGGAGTACATGGCGAGGGCCGCGGACGTCATGGCCAGATCGGTCTCGTCGAACGCTCCCCTCTGGTACACGAGCCCGACAACCGGCCGCGAGAGGGCGACCGCGAGCACGGACACGGGAGCCAGGAAGACCGCGTTCATCCTGATCCCGGTGAGGAGCGCGCCGGCGAAGCCCTCCCGGTCGCCGAGCGCGTATCGCTCCGCCAGCGCGGGCGCCACCGACCGGCCTGCCGCCAGAGCGAGAATGGCGTAGGGCAGGTGAACGAGGCGGAACGAGTAGTAGAGCGACGAGATGCTGCCGGGCACGAGAAACGAGGCGATCGTACGGTCCACGATCACGCCCGCCCGCTGGACGAGCGACTCGACGACGACCGGTGCGGTCAGACCCGCGACTCTTCTCACGTCTCTGTCACCGGGCGCCAGCTCGGCGCGGAAGGCGCGCTCGCCGTCCCTCCCGGCCAGCGCGCGCACAAAGGGGACCTGCACGGCGAACTGGAGGAACCCGCCTACCAGCACTCCCACGGCGAGGCTGACGTAACCGATGCTGCCGGATAGCGCGAGAACCGATCCGATGATACCGACGTTCAGTAGCACCGGGGCGAGGCTGTAGACGCGGAAGCGGCCGAACGCCAGGAGTATTGCCCCCATGAGAGCGGCGAGCCCGATCGCGACCCCGAAGGGAAACATGAGCCGCGTCATGCGGACGGTCGCGCGGGCCACGTCTCCCTCGAATCCGTGCGCGACGACGCTCACGAGGAAGGGAGCGGCCGCGACTCCCGCGAGCGTGATCGCCGTGAGGGCTATGGCGAGCCAGTTGGCCGTCCTCGCGGCGAGCCGCCAGGCGCGTCCCGTCTCGCCCGCCGCGTGCGTGCCCTTGAAGAGCGGCATGAAGCCCGACTCGACCGAGCTCTCGCCGAGCACGCGGCAGAGCAGGTTCGGTATCGTGAAGGCGGCCACGAAGATGTCCATCTCCGTCCCCGCTCCGAACAGCGCGGCCGTCACGACCTCGCGGGCGAAACCGGAGACGCGCGACACGAGCGTACCCGCGCCTATGCTCGCGAAGCCGCGAATGAGTCCGCGCCCGCTGTCGGCCTTCGTGTTCTGGTCCACAGGACAACTCCCGATTAGCCCGAGCGCTGCCGCCGAACCGCGAGAGGCTAGCAGCTGCGCTCGAATCGTGTCAACGAGCCCCGACGCCCCCGTCCGCCCGCCGGCGGCGAGCCCTGCCGGATGTGCCATGCCACCGCCCGGCCGGATGTGGCCTCCTGCGAGCGAGAGGCGCCGCAGCCCGGGGCCAGAGCCCACAGCTATGCGAACATGGCACGAGTTGTGCATGACACAAAGCGCAGACTGCGCGTAGAGGGCGAAGGGGGCCCGAATTGAGAGACAGACGTTTTCGGACGGCGGCCATCGCGCTGGCGCTTGCCGCGCTGGCGTCTAGTCCTGCGACCGCAGGCGACGACGGGACGGTCGAGTACTTCGACGGAGGCTCCCTTCGGACGGAGGTGAGGCTCTCACTCGGGTTTCTCTACGGCCTGGGCGCGCGACCCGATGGTCTCGGAGCGCCGGTGAGCACTTGCAGCTCCGGCCTATCCGCCGTCGGGGGAAACGCCGCCGGACTCGCTTTCGTCCCGGAGGGCGGCATTCTGCTCGACGTTCTGCCGCCGGTCGGCGCTTCGCTGACCGACATCGTGGACCTGGAGTCGAGGGCCGAAACGGCGATAGACGAGTCGCTCGAGGACGTTGCCGACGACGACCTGGACCCCACCTACCCGTCCCTCTCCGCCTCGGCGGGCCAGCAGCCCGGACTCGTCTCCGGAGCGCTCGTCCTTCGCCTCGGAAACGTCGTCGCGGGCGTGGCCATCGAGGAGCCGGCGACGCTCAGGCTCGACCTGGTCGAGAATGGAATCGAGGCGTTCGCCGGAGGGACCAAGAGCGAGGACGAGGGTGACGTGGACGTGGAGATGCGCGGGTTCGCCGACGCGGTCTGCGACCTCTCGTTCGAGATAGACAGGACGACGGCGGCGCTCGCGACCGCCGTCACCCCGGAGCTGGGGCTGGGCGCCACGTTCAGCCGTTACCACGCTCGAGCCGCCGTCGACGGCGTTCTCAGGGGCGACGGGATCGTCAACTACGGAGGCCAGGAGTACTCGTTCAACGACGACGGCGACGCCTGGGAAAACGACCTGGGCGGTTCGATCTCCGGCTCGTTCGAGGGCGAGGCCTTCGGATGGAGCGTCGGCGCCTCCTACAGACGCTTCGACTGGCTCACCCTCGACGTTCACTACTCCGCCGCTCCCGAGATCCAGATGCGCGGCCAGCTGGTGAGCGTCGAGAGCATGCCGGCCGCCGCCACGGAGGACGGCATCGAGCTCTCCGAGATCTCCGCCTCGCAACCGACACTGACCGAGACGACCGTGGACATTGACGACGATCCGATGGTCCTCGAGCTGCCCTCGCACGCGGCCGCGGCTGCGACCGCGCGATTGGGTCCGGCTCTCCTGACTCTCGAGTGCCGCGTGTACGGGAGCGGGCTGGGCATGAGGCACGACGACTACTCCGAGGGAGTGGAGCTGGATTACGGCGCCGGGCTGGAACTCGCCGTCGGTGCGCTTCGGCTCGGCGGAGGCGCGCTCTCCGGCCGGCTTGTCGGCGAGTCGGCGGACGAGCAGGAGTCGACGGCGGTCCTGATCCCGCTCGCCAATCTCGGGATGGCCATGGAGTTCGGAGAGAACATCGGCGCCGACCTCATGGTGCTCGCCCTTCCCATGCAGGTGGCGAGGGTCAGCGTGACGTACGGGTTCTGATCGAACGCGGCCGCGGGCCACGACGAATCGAGAACGACCCGCGATGACGTGGTGCGGTCAAGAGAGCAGAGAGGCACCAGCATGGCTCAGTCGAGGACGGGACTACCAAGCCTTGCCGTAGCCGCGTTCTGCGCGGCGATCCTCCTGCCCGCGTGCGCGATTGCCTCGGTGACGCTCCTCTCCTACCCGCAGGAGATGCTCTCGCTCACCGACCGCGCCACGGTGACCTGGGAGGAGGACGTGCGCTGCTATCTCACCTATGGGCCCGCGCCCGGGGTCTACACGTCGCGCACGACGGCCGAGGCGGTGCGCGAGCTGACGTTCGTCCCCGCCGACGAGGACATTCCGCCGGGGCTCCACTTCTGTGTACTGCACTCGACGACGGGCGGAGAGGAGTCTGAGGAGTTCCAGATCGTCGTAGAATCGCCGCTCTTCCCCGAGCCCGTCTCGCCGCCGAACGGCGGCACGGTCGAAGGAACGACCGCGCTCCTGGAGTGGGACCCGGTCGACAGAGTGCCCTACTACCACGTCGTCGTCTCCGACAGCGAGATAGAGATCTCGGAAGAGGACGGCGAGATCCGGCTCTACGGGGCGAACATCATCTGGCAGGCGATCACTTCCGGAACTTCCATACACTACGGAGGTCCGGACCCATCCGGCCACTTCGACGCCTCGAACGGCGTCAGCCCGCCACTCATGGACGGCTTCACGTACAACTGGCTGGTCTTCAACAACTACGGGAACCACCCGCTCCTCACGTCGACGGCGGGCGCCGGTATAGCGGGTTTCACCGCGCCTGTCGAGGCGGCGGTCGAACCCCCGTCCCTGCTGGAGCCCGCGGACTCGATCTCCTCCGCGGAGGACGTGCTGACGTTCGACTGGACCGACGTGCCGGGTTGCGTCGGATACCACCTGTACATCCACGAGAGGCGCGACTGGGCAGGCGGAGAGGCGAGCTACCCGGTCTGGGACGCTTCGACGATGCTCTCGGAGATCGACGTTCACATGGGGGGCCACATGCCCGAGGGCGAGTACCACTGGAGAGTGGTCGCGCTCGACGAGGCGGGCGGGGGCGCCTCATCCGAGTCCAGGGCTCTGCACTACGAGACCGACACCGGAGAGGCGCGAATCGTGACGAGAGGAGTCTCGGGCGAGCCGCTGCCCTGGGTCTATGTCGAGATCGAGTTCACGAGCGGCGGAGTCGAGGTCGTCCCCGCCGTCACGAACGAAGAGGGCGTATACAACAAAGATCTGATACCGGGCGAGTACACGTTCCGCGCCACGAAGGAGGGCCACGTCGACACCCTGGAGCAGGCCAGCATCTGGGTCGACGAGACGACTCCCGTTGAGCTTCGGCTCAGAAGGACGCCGGCTCGCGTCAGAGGAGTCGTCCACGACGAGGCCGGACGGCCGGTCTTCGACGCGGAGGTCACCGCCACGCGGGGCTCCGACGAGACCTCGACCAGGACGGACGCGGACGGCAACTTCGTCGTGAGCGTCACTCCCGGCGAGTGGTCCTTCGTGGGCCGCAAGAGCGGCTACGAGCAGAGCGGGGCGGTCGACGTGGTTGTGGCGGCGGGCGACTATCACGAGATGGAGGACCCGCTCGTCCTTCTCGGCATTCCGGGTACGATCTCCGGCACGGTCGTGAACTCGGCCGGCAACCCGCTGCCCGCCGCGACCGTGCGGGCGGAGCGCGCGGGAACGTCGGAGAGCGTCAGCACGAACGGCAGCGGCGGGTTCACCCTCGAGCTCGCTCCCGGACTCTGGGAGGTGTCCGCCTGGAAGAGCGGATTCCAGGAGAGCGAGGATCGTGAGATCGACTTGCCGCCGGGCCAGAACGTCAGCGTCGACCCGCCCGTCGTCCTGTCTCCCGTAGCCTCGTCGATCTCCGGAAGGGTGACAGACGGCCGCAACGCCGTCGCCGGTGCGACCGTGGTCGCCGTGCCGGAGTGCGGCGAGGTATTCGAGACGGTAACGAACAACTACGGCGAGTTCCTGCTTGTGCCCGGATCCTCGGATTACGTTCTCAAAGCCCACTCCGCCGGGCACGCGCCCTCGAATCCCCACCACGTGTCGATCGACCCGCATTCGGCCTTCACCGGCGTCTCCCTGGAGCTTCGGCCGCTAGAGTGCGCCATCTCGGGGCGCGTCACTGACGGCGCCGGCCCCGTGCCGCAGGCGACCATCTCGAACGGAGAGCTCGAGACGGTCACGGGGCAGGACGGGTCCTTCGCCATCGAAACGCCCCCCGGCGTGCACGATCTTCTGGCGACGAAGCCCGGACACTTCTCCGGCGGATCGAGACGAATCGCTCTCTCGCCGGGACAGTCGCTGCACGGGCTCTCGCTGACCGTCATCGACGGAGCCTGCTCGGCGAGCGGCCGCGTTACCTGCGTGGGGAGCCCGGTGCCGGGCGCGCTGGTCCGCGCGGAGGGGCCCGGAGGCGCCGCGGGCTGCGTGACGGACGGCCTGGGCCGGTACGAGCTTGCTCTCGAAGCCGGTGAATGGACGCTCTTTGCCGGGAAGAACGGCTTTGCGGCGTGTTCGACGGAGACCCTGGTCCTGTCCGAGGGACAGAGCGTATCGGGAGTCGGGCTCTCGCTTGTGGACGAATCGGCCACCGTGATGGGCGTCGTGTCGGACGCCTCGGGGCCGGTCAGGCGGGCCTCGATCGTCGTGAGGGAAGCCGGGTCCGAAGACGTCGTCTACAGGACATCCAGCAGCTCGACTGGAGGCTACCGCGTCCGGGCGGCGCATGGCGTCGCGTATTCGATCCGCGTCTCGGCACCGGAGAGAGGGAGCGTCCACGTCGGCATTCTCCCGCTCGAGCCAGGCGAGACACGCGTGCGGGACATCGCCCTCCCGACCTGGCGGGGCCTTGTCAGCGGCTCGGTTCATTCCGGCGGAGAGAGCGTGAGAGGCGCGCGCGTAACTGCGGTCTGGGGCGACAGCGCCTCGGTGAGGACCGACAGGAACGGCGGCTACTCGCTCTGGCTGAACGACGGGCTCTACGACGTGCGAGTCGAGCGCCCCGGCTACGAGCCCGCGTGGCACCGTGACGTTGAGGTCGTGTCGAACGAGTGCACCCCTCTCGAGACCGACCTTCGTGACGTACGCGCTTCGCTGTCGGGCGTGGTGGTCGACTCGCTGTCCGGACTGCCGATCGAGTCCGTCCTCGTCACCGCGACGTGCGCCGGCGACGGAGATTCGTGGATCACCGGCCCCGACGGGACCTACTCCCTGGATGCCCTCGTGCCGGGCGACGTACGCGTGCGATGCACGGCGCCGGGGTACCGGGAGAAGGAGGTGACGCGCTCTCTGGCGCCCACGGAAGACGCCGACCTCACGGTGGAGCTTCTGGAGATGGACGGGACGATAGCCGGAACGGTCCGGCTCGATGGCGGAGAGCCGCTGGCCGGGGCGTCGGTCAGAGCCCGGCTCGCGGGCGAGGTCGTCTCGACGGCCCTCACGGACGCGGGCGGCGGCTTCGCCATCGGGGGACTCGACCGATCCGCGCTCTACGAGGTCCGCGCCGGCGCGGAAGGGTACTACTGCGTCTCGCAGAACCCCCTGAGCGACGTGTCCTGCGGAACGCTCGACGCTTCGTTCACGTTCGGGCGCTGCACGGGGACACTCTCCGGTCACGTCTTCGACGAGACGTCTGGAGAGCCCGTGGAGGGCGCCACCGTGGCCGCCGACGACGGTGACGGTCACTACGCGCAGGCGTCGACAGACGAGAGCGGCGCGTTCGCGTTGGAGGACCTCGTCCCCGAGCGCGACTACCTCGTGACCGCCTCCGTCTTCGGATATCACGACGCATCGCTCACGGCGGCGCCGGGGTCCCAGGGACTTGCGCTCAACGTCCCCAGGAATTTCGCCAGAGTGGACGGAACGATCTCGGCCTCCTCGCCGGACATCGACCCGGAGGACCTCGAGGTGATTGCCACGAACACCTCGTACAACGGTGGCTCACGCGTCGAGGTACCTGATCCGGACGGCTCGTACGACGTGATCGATGTGAGGCCGGGTTCCTATCTGATATCTGTCTCGGGAGACGGATGTCTCAGCACGCCCGCGCAGATTTCGTGCGGGCTCGCGGAGGGGCAGACCGTGTCCGGCATCGATTTCTCGGTCGAGAAGGCGGTCGTCGAGAGGGTAGACATAGGCGGCCCCTCGTCGGTTCCCGCGGGCGGCAGCGCGGTCTTCACGGCCGACGCGCTCGACTCCGAGAACCGCGTGATCGACGTCGATCTCGAATGGCGCGTCTCTCCCGCTTCCGCCGGGACGATCGAGCGCTCGACCGGCGTACTCAGTGTGGACGCGGGCTACGTCGGACGGGCGAACGTGGCCGCCGCGGTGCCCGGAGGAGGAACGGTCGGGCGCCAGTCGTTCTCCGTCTACGCCGCGATCGACTCCTCAACCGACGCGACATTCGCCGACTCGACGGGAATGACGCTCCGCATCATGCCCGGTGCCGTGGACGGCGCGAAGTCGGTCTACCTGTCGCGCCTGCGGCTACCCGAGGCCAAGAGGTACAGAAGGGGCTTCGAGATCTCGGCCTTGAGCTACAGCCTGAAGCCGACAGGGCTCGCGTTCTCGGAGACGGGCGATGCCGAGCTCTTCATTCCGGCGGACGACGCGTACGACCGCCTCGTCTGCTGGAACGAGGAGCGGCTCCGCTGGGCCGACGTCGAGTCCGAGACAGAACCCGGCGGGCTGCGCGCGTACATCGGCGCGCTCGGCGAGTACGGGGCGAAGCGGTCGTCGGAGCCCCTCGGTGTTGGTAACGTGGAAGTCGCACCGAATCCGTTCTCTCCGGTCAACGGCGGCGTCACGATCAGCTACGACCTGTCGTCGAGCGACGCCCGACTGCCGTTCGTCACCGTCAGGGTCTACAACATGGCCGCACAGCTGGTGCGCGAGGTCGTCGAGAACGAAGCCCAGACCAAGGGCCGCGCCTCGGTGGAGTGGGACGGCCTGACCGACGACCGCGAGGTCGCGAGAAACGGACGATACGTCGTGGAGATCAAGGCGGAGGACGCGTCCGGCGTGGAGACGGCGCTTACCACCGTCGTGCTAGTGAAGTAGCGCCGGCTGGTCGCGGCCGCCGAAAGGGTCGCGGACCAAGCTCTAAGACGATTCGGCCGCCGGCCGGCCGGGCAGCGCCGGCGGCACGCCGAC
>WJLY01000246.1 GCA_014728245.1 Candidatus Effluviviaceae Genus IV sp. | reverse complement strand
GACCGCGCCCTGCGCGCGCGGGCTCCACACGTGGGCGCGAACGTCCATTCACGAAAGGGCATACGCTTGGGTCGTCGGAGGACGCTCTTCATCGTCGTGGCGCTGCTTCTCTGCGCGGGCGTCTACCTCGCTCCCACGCCCGAGAACCTGACGAGAGAGGGGCAGAGCGCGATCGCCGTGTTCGCGCTCTGCTTCGTGCTCTGGGTCACTCAGGCGCTGCCGCTGGCCGTCACCAGTCTCTTCGCGATCGTCCTTCTCCCGCTTCTCGGGGCCATTCCCGCCACGAGGGCCTTCGCCCTCTTCGGACGGCCGGTCATCTTTTTCATCCTGGGGGCCTTCATCCTCGCGGCCGCTCTCATGCGCTGCGGGCTCTCGACTCGACTGGCCGTTCTGTTCCTCCGGCGCTTCGGGAGCAGCCCGAGAACGCTTCTCGCCGGCGTCATATTCTCCGGCGGGTTCCTGGCGTTCTGGATGCCGGAACACGCAGTTGCGGCGCTCCTCTTCCCGATCGTGCTGGAGATAGCGCGGGCTCTTGACATACCGCCGCTGCGCAGCTCCTACGGCAAGGCGCTCTTCCTGGCTCTGGCCTGGGGCGCGGTCGCGGGCGGCGTAGCGACCTTCCTGGGCGGCGCGCGGGCTCCGCTCGCGCTGGGCATACTTGGAGAGCACTACGGGCAGACGATCGGCTTCCTCGAGTGGATGATCGCGGTCGCGCCCTTCTCCGTCGTCATGATGTTCGTCATCTACTTCGCGCTCCCGAGGCTGTTCAGGCAGGACATAGAGAACGTCGCCCGCGCCAGGCAGGCGCTCGACAGAAAGGCTCGCGAGCTGGGTCCGGTCTCCAGGCGGGAGAAGGGCGTGGCGATCGTCACGGTGGCTACGATCGTGGCATGGGTCTCAGCCGGGCAGTCGATAGGACTCGCGGCGGTCTCCATGCTGTCGGCCGTGTCGCTCTTCGTCTTCAACCTGATCGACTGGAGAAGTGTGGAGGAGTACGTGAACTGGGGCGTCATACTGATGTACGGAGGCGCCATCGCGCTGGCATACTCGCTGCACGACACAGGCGGAGCGCGCTTCATAGCCGAGGTCGTGCTCTCCCGCGCGAGCGGACTCTCGCCTTACTGGCTGATGATCCTCTTCGCCGTTCTCGCGGCGTTCCTCACGGAGGCCATAAGCAACGTCGCGGCCGTCGCGCTGCTTCTTCCGATCTGCTTCGGCGTCGCTGAGGGCAACGGGCTTTCTCCGATCCCGATCGTTTTCGCGGTTGCCGTGCCGGCCGGACTCGCCTTCGCCCTGCCGATGGGGACGCCGCCGAACGCGATCGCATACTCCGCAGGATACCATAGACTCAGGGACTCTATTCTGGCAGGCTCTCTTCTGAAGGTGGCCGCCCTTGTCCTTTTCGCCCTGGTGGCCAGGTTCTACTGGCCCCTCCTGGGCATAGGCGGCTAGACGAGGAGGCTCTCTCTTGAAGCGCATACTGCTCATTCTTACGCCGGCCCGCGTGTCGGACGCGAGCGTGGAGGAGGCCCTGACAGCGGCCGAGCAGCCCGACACTGAGCTGGTAGCGGTCTACGTGGTGGACACCACGATCTCGGCCGACTTCCGGTCTCGGCTGCGGGACTCGGGTTCGCTCGGAGAGGTTCCGAGCGACGAATTGATGGAGACGATGCGCGAGGAGCAGGAGCGGCAGGGCCGTGAGGAACTCGCGCGAATCGAGCGACTGGCGGCGGATCGGGGAGTGAGCGTGCGCACCAGGCTGGTCAAGGGAGAGATGGTGAGGTGTTCCCTGGAGGAGGCGCGCAGAGAAGGCGCGTCCGCCATCTTCGTGACCCGGAGGGACCGTCCCGCCCTATCGCGGTTGGTAGTGGGGTCGGCCGTCAGGGACCTGGAGGAAGCCGCGCCATGCAGGGTGCTCGTGCACGACGCGGGAAGCCGCGGGGAGAAGTGACGGTCCATCACTCGCCCAGCTTCGACAACTCCCTCTCCAGTCGCTCCCGCAATATCGCGTCGCCGGTGAGCGAAATCGCCTCCCTGTACTCGGCTCTCGCTTCTTCGACGTCGCCTCTTTCCGCAAGGAGCCCGGCCAAGACCGCGTGAGGAGAAGCGCGGCCGGGGTGCTTCTCGATCTCCCTCCTGGTTTCACGTTCCGCCGCGTCGAGGTCGCCGGACAGGTAGTACGCCTGAGCGAGCTGGGTGTGGAGATGCTCGGGCTCCGCATCGGCCGTGGTCGCGCGGTTCAGCGTCTCGATCGCCCGGTCGTACATGCCTGCCGCCATGTAGATGTCGGCCAGCCGCGAATAGACCCTCGGGCGGTCCGGGTCCAGCTCCAGCATTCTCTCGAGGGCGTTGGCCTCCTGCTCCGGGTCTCCCGCGGCCTTGAAGAACCCGGCCATGGCGTGAACCAGGTTCGGGTCGTCGGGCGCCAGTTCCAGCGCCGTCGTGAGCTCCTCGAAGGCCGAGTCGAAGTCGCCGTAGAACTGGAAGGTCTGGCCCAGGCCGACGTGTGCCCGCGCGTTGTCAGGCTCCAGATCCAGCGCCTTCCGGAATGCCCTGGCGGCTTCCGACAGTCTCTCCAGACGCAGATAGGCGCTGCCTATGCTGACGTAGGCGTCCGCGTTCTCCGGGTCTCGCTCCAGCACCCGGCGGAAGGCGCTCGCCGCCCCCTCGTAGTCTCCCTCTTCGAAGAGCCTGAGGCCTTCGTCCATCCCCGTGGGCAGGTCGGGGTCGCGCTCGGACAGCGCGAAGTTACCCTCGCGCCTGCTCATCTCCGAGAAGGACGTGGCCTGTAGCTGGGCGGAGAGGACCGGAGCCTCGTGCGCGCCCATGACCAACGCCGCCGTCGTGAGGATGACTGCAAGGAGCGCGAGCCCCGGGGGTATGGTGCGACCGCTTCCCTTTACCAGGAGCCCGAAGCCCGCGCCTCCGACGATGACGCCGGGAATGAGGAGCGCAGGCATCGTGAGGAGCGCTCCGGGCAGGAGACAGGACAGAAGAACGCCGCCCCCGGCTATGACGCGGCACCTGGTCGCGCCGGCGAGGGCGCACAGGGAGAACCGGTCCCGCCTCTGCGTCCACACGTCTCTGGCGAGGAGCGAGAGCGTCGGTACGAAGAGAGCAAGGGCCGTAAGGCTCCCGGGCATCCAGAGAGACGCCGATGCGCCGGCGTAGGCCGAATATCCCATCGACAGCATGAAGAGGAGCGCGCCGCCGGCCACGAACCCCCCGAGCAGCGGGAATCTCGCGAGCCTGAACGGCGACGAGTGGTATATGTACCATGCCGAGAGAGCGGCGAGCACGTACGTGAGCGCGACGTAGCTCACGGAGAGAGCGAAGAGGCAGGCCAGCGAGAAGAAGAAGGCGGCTCTGAGACGGATGTCGTGCACACTCGCCGCTGTCCGGGGCGCGTCTCCGGCTTCGCCCGCGCGGCCCAGAGCGTCCATCGCGCCCGCGGACGCGGCCGTGAAGAACGCCGCTGCGGCGAGCCCCAGAAGAGAGATCGCGTCGAAGAACTGCGAGATCGAGAAGACGCCCGGCGAGTCCAGGAGCAGCCTCGCGCCCAGAGCGGCTCCCAGTACAACAGCCCCGACGTGGAAGACGATGCGGATCGGGTTCAGGCCGCGCATTAGACCGGAGAAACGCTCTCGGTCATACAGCCGGTACCAGAGAGCCAGCACGGGGACTATGACGATGATGTCGATCAGCGCGTTGGAGAGATCGGACACCGCGAACGGCGTCGCGTTGACGAACGCGCGATGGACGTCGGCCTTGGAGAAGAAGAGCACGTAGACGTTCTCGGCCTCCGAGCCCAGGAGCCTCGCAACCGCGAGTGTGATCGGGGGCAGCGCGAAGAAGAAGAACATAGTGACGTACACGGCGAAGAACGAGACGACCGCCCTCCCTGCGCTGCGCGTCTTGAGGAAGACGTAGTAGGCTCCGAGCAGGCAGCCGAGGCCCGCCTCCACGCGGATGCCCGTCGTGGTGCCCTGGAAGCGCTGATACGCGGGGTTCAGGAGGTTCAGGAAGGCATCGCCGAGCGACGAGTCGCGGGGGATCAGATAGCCTATGAGCTGCGGGGCCTCCGCGGCGCTGTGGACCACGAGATCGATCAGGGGAGGCAGAAGCGTCAGTAACCAGGCGAAGAGCATGAGCCTTGTGACGCGCTCGACCTTCTCCCTGGCGGCCGCGGCCAGGAGGACCGACAGGGCCAGGAGAGGAGCCACGTATGCCAGCGGGTAGTGCAGGAAGTACGAGAGGAAGTAGAGCGTCCGACTCTGTCCGGAGAGCTGTTCCAGGAAGTGCCGCAGGACGACGATGGCCGCGAGCAGGAGCAGCCAGCGGCCCATGGAGATGGGCAGCGTCTCCGCCCACTCCGCCATTGCCAGGATTCGGTTGCGGGGCTTCCCGTCGTTCATGTGTTCAGGTCCTCTCGCCGCCTACAGGGCGCGTGAAGTCGAACTCCCGTCGAGGGACGAGCGAAGCGGGCTCGACCTAGCCCCTGTCCTTCGCGAAGAGGTGCAGGTATATCGCGAATCCTATGCAGGCCACGGAGAAACGCCACAGCGTTATCGGCGCGAGTCCGGCCACGAACCGCCCGCCCGCGAAGTTGACGGCGATTCCGAGCAGAAAGACGGCGGCCGCGATCACCGCCAGAACGAACGACAGAAGTCTCATGCCGTTGAAGCTCCCATTCAGTGTGCACACAAGTAGCGCCCGCTCGCCACCTTAGCGTACGCCGTGCGGCTCCACGATGTCAAGCGTAAGAGCCCCTTCTGGCTTGACCGCGGGGCCGTTCACCGAATAGAATACCCGGAAAGACGGAAACTCCCCCGGACGCACCGCGCGCACGGAGCGGCGCGTTCTCATCAGAGACGCACGGAGCGACGGATAGATGTCGAAAGAGCCCTACGACGTGGAGATGGCAGAGCTGCTCGAGCAGGAGGAGCGGAAGCTGGACACGCTCAGAGAGCTGGTCGACAGCGCCTGCGAGGAGATCAGGGGCGGCAGGCTCAACAGACAGGAAGCCACCGTCCTTGCCCAGCGAGTCAGAAGAGAGGCCCAGGAGATCATCCCGGACCTGATGGACAAGTTCGACCTCATCTACAAGAGCAGGTTCGAGAGACTCATATCGCAGTACATAGATGCCCAGCGCAGTCCCGGTCAGGACGCGTAGCCGCCGACCGAGGAAGGACGGCCACCCGGAAGGCGAAAGCCTCGGGTGGCTGATTCGTGAGGCAGGGAACACGTGAAGCGCGCAGCAGGCTGGCTGATCGTCGTCATGGTTCTGGCCGCGCTGGCGGCGGTCGTTCTTACCGATTCCAAGCCCAGGAAAGGGCGCAAGGACGTGTTGCCGCCGTCGGCCGAAAGCTTTTGACCGCGCGATTGGCCTTGTGTTAGCTTGCTTGGCTGGATTGCACTCACCTTCGGGAGCGCTCGATTTGCGGGTCTCCATTCTTGCCAGCGGAAGCTCCGGGAACGCTATCCTGGTGTCTTCCGAAGAGACACATCTTCTCGTGGACGCGGGGATTTCCGCGCGCAGAGTAGCGGCGGGCGCGCGCGCCGCCGGAGTCGATCCGGACGATCTCGCCGCTGTAGTCGTCACTCACGAGCATTCCGACCACGTCAGCGGCCTCGGACCGGTCGCCAGACGGTTCGGACTGCCGGTCTACGCCACGGGCGGGACCCACGACGGTATGCGAGGAAGGGCGGGCACGATCCCGCAGCGGGTCTACATAGAGCCGGGCCGCGAGTTCAGAATAGGAGAGCTCTCGGTCGTGCCCTTCGTCACGAGCCACGACTGCGCCGAGCCGGTGGGTTTCTCCATCGCGGATTCGGGGGGCCGGCTGACGGTCGCTACCGATCTCGGCCTCGTGAGCGGCGCCGTAAGGCGCCATCTGCGCGACTCCGATTGCGTGGTGCTCGAGTTCAACCACGACGAGCAGATGCTTCGGACCGGGGCCTACCCCTGGCGTCTGAAGAAGCGCATAGCGAGCAACGTCGGACACCTCTCGAACGTCGCGGCGGCGGCCGAGATAGCCGCTCTGCGTGACGCGCCGGTGGCCGATCTGGTTCTGGCACATCTGTCCGAGGAGAACAACGTTCCCGAGCTGGCGGTGGCCGCGGCGTCGGAGGCGCTCTCCCGCGGCGGAAGGCGGGACGTCGAGGTACACGTGGCTGAGCAGCGTTCCGCGCTGGGACCGATAGAGGTGCGGGCGGCCAACGTGGCCGCGTACGAGGTGCTTAGGGAAGGGGCTTGAGCCAGTGCACAGGATAGCGGTGGTCGGTACGGGCTACGTGGGGCTGGTGGGCGGCGCGGGACTGGCCGACCTCGGCCACAGGGTGGTCTGCGTCGACAGGATAGAGAGCAAGATCGAGACCCTCTCCCGCGGCGAGATCCCGTTCTACGAGCCGGGGCTCTCGGAGGTCGTCGAGAGGAACGTGAGAGAAGGGCGGCTTTCCTTCACGACCGACATCGGGCAGGCTGTCCGCGAAAGCGAGGTCATCTTCTGCGCGGTCGGAACGCCCGAGGGAGACGGCGGCGCGGTCGACCTCTCGCAGGTCGACGCCGTGGCGGGAGAGATCGGGCGGTACATGGACGGCTACCGCCTCGTGGTTCAGAAGAGCACCGTCCCCGTGGGCACCGCGAGGCGCATCGCAGCGATCATCCGAGACCACCAGACCGAGCCGCACGACTTCGATGTCGTGTCCAACCCCGAGTTCCTGCGCGAGGGTTCGGCCGTGGGCGACTTCATGCGTCCCGACAGAGTGGTGATCGGCGCCGACAGCGAGCGCGCCATGGCGACCATGAGGAGCATCTACAGGCCGCTCTACCTGATCAAGACGCCCTTCGTGGAGACGACGGTCGAGTCCGCTGAGCTTATCAAGTACGCGTCGAACGCCTTCCTGGCAACGAAGATATCGTTCATAAACGAGATCGCCTGGATGTGCGAGCGCGTTGGGGCCGACGTCCAGTCGGTGGCGTACGCGATGGGCCTCGACAAGCGGATAGGGCCGAAGTTCCTTCACGCCGGAGCAGGCTACGGCGGCTCGTGCTTCCCCAAGGACACGAAAGCCCTTGTCAAGACGGCGGAGGCGGCCGGCGCGGACGCTCGGATCGTCGCCGCGGCCATCGAGGTCAATCGGCTGCAGAAGGAGCGCATGGTCGACAAGGTCGTCCGGGCGGCGGGCGGAGACGTGAGCGGCAGGACCGTCGGCGTCCTGGGGCTGTCCTTCAAACCGAACACCGACGACATGAGGTACGCGGCGTCGCGGGTCCTGATCAACGGGCTGGTCGATCTGGGGGCGACGGTCAGGGCGTTCGACCCCGTCGCGATGGAGAACGCGCGCGCCGTGCTGCCCGACATCGAATACGCGAACGACGCGTACGCGGCCGCCACGGGGGCGCACGTGCTCGTGCTCATGACCGAGTGGAACGAGTTCAGGAGGCTCGATCTCGAACGGCTCCGGACGCTGATGGCGGAGCCGTCGGTCGTCGACTGCAGGAACGTCTATGACCCGGAGGACTTCGAGCCGCTCGGGTTCCGCTTCGACGGTGTCGGCAGGGGCAAGCCGAACAGGGAATGACCGATTCACCGAGGAGAGACGCGATGTCGTCAGAGGAGAAGGCCGGGAAGCTGCCCAGAGGAGTGAGGGCGAAGCGCCTGATCGACGGCGTGGAGATCAAGGAGCTGAGGCTGATCCCCGACGAGCGCGGCTACCTGATGGAGATGCTGCGTTCCGACGACGGGATCTTCCGCAAGTTCGGACAGGTCTATCTGTCCATAGCGTACCCGGGCGTGGTGAAGGGCTGGCACTACCACAAGGTCCAGACCGACTACTTCACGATCGTGAAGGGAATGATGAAGGTCGTGCTGTACGACGGGCGAGAGGAGTCGCCGACGCACGGCGAGGTCAATGAGTTCTTCTTGGGAGAGCTGAATCCCCTCCTCGTCGTCATTCCGCCGGGCGTGCTGCACGGCATGAAAGCCATCGGAGACGCGCCGAGCTACCTGGTCAACTGCCCGACCGAGCCATACGACTACGAGTCCCCGGACGAGCACCGCGTCGATCCTCACGACAACGATATTCCATACGACTGGGGTCGGGTGGACGGGTGAACGTGAACGTTTCTGTCCGCGACGGCCGCGCGCCGGGCCAGGCGAGGCGCCGGTCGTTGCGCCGCACCGGGAAAGGTAACATGAGACACTCGCGTTTCATTCTCGCGCTTCTGATCCTTGCACCTTTTCTCCCATCCGAGCTCTCGGCGGCCGAAGAGCCTGAACCGGGCGCGCAGGTCATCGTCGAGCGGGCGGCGCCGGTCGACGAGGTGAAGCCGGCGGCGCTGCGCGGACCCGTCGACGGAGCGACGTACATCGTGGGTCCGGGCGACAGGTTTACGATCACCGTATGGGGTCCGACGGTCATGTCGACGCCGGTCATGGTCGTCCCCGACGGCGATCTGGTGGTGCCCGGTGTGGCGTCGATCCCTGTGTCGGGAATCACGCTGGACGAGGCGAGAGTGCGGATCACCGAGGAGCTCTCGCGCGTCTACAGGAACGTGGATTTCAGCATCTCGCTGACCGGCCTGAGGCGCATACGAGTCAACGTGCTGGGAGAGGTGGAGAACCCGGGGGCGTACACGGCGACCGCTCTCGAGACCGCGAGCGATCTGATCCAGAGGGCCGGTGGGCTCCTGGACCCCGCCAGCCGCCGGAACATCACGGTCACGAGACGCTCGGGAGGGACCCGGCGCGTCGATCTCACGAGGTACGCCCAAGCGGGCGACGTCGAGGCGGACGCCCCGATACTCGACGGCGACGTGGTCTACGTTCCGCACATGGTGGAATACGTGCACGTCCTCGGCGCGGTAGCGCGCCCGGGGCGCTACGAGTACGTCGAGGGCGAGACCGCGTGGTCGCTCGTCGAGCTTGCCGGAGGGCTCGAGCGGGCCGCCGTGCCTGACAGCTCGGAGCTCAGGCGGTTCGTCGATGACCGCACGACGGAGGGCCGGCCCGTCGACCTGACGTCCGAGGCCGGTCGCGGCGCGGCCGTCATGCCCGCGGACCAGCTCTACGTTCCGTCCAGGCCGGACTGGCGGAGGGCGGAGTTCGTTCGCGTCGACGGTGAGGTACGCTTTCCGGGGCACTACGGCATCAACGAGGGTTCCGACAGGGCGTCGGACGTCATTCGACGAGCCGGTGGACCGACCGAGTGGGCGTCGCTGCGGGACGCTCTCATCATACGTCTGAGATCGGACGACAAGCCTGACCCGGAGCTCGAGCGACTGAACGAGACTCCGTTCGACCGCATGACGGAGATGGAGTACGCGTATCTCAAGACCAGATACCGCCAGGACAAGCGGAGCGTGGTCGTCGACTTCGAGGCGCTCCTCTCGGGTGAGGAGGCGGAGGATCCGCTGCTTCGACACAACGATCGGATCGTCTTCCCGAAAGCGCAGCAGACCGTGCTCGTGAGCGGACAGGTGATGATGCCCGGGCATGTCCCGTACGAACCGAACGAGCGGTACACGCGCTACATCGACTTGGTGGGCGGCTACACCGACGACGCGAACAGAAGCAGAGTCATGGTGATCCGCGACGAGACAGGACACCAGTTCCGCGCGGGTCGGGCGAAGGAGATCTTCCCCGGGGACGAGATCTGGGTGCCAGAGGAGCCCGATGAGGGCTGGTGGGACAACGCCCGGGACATCGTAGCTTTTATCTCGTCCGTGGCCACGATCTATCTTGTGATTGACCAGGCCGCGAACAACTAGGAGACGGGCCACATGGACCGTGAACGATCGCTGCTCGATGTCGTCTTCGCGTGGAGATCCATGGTCGTACGCGTTACGCTGGCGGCCATCGTGATCGCCGCCGTCGTGAGCCTCGTGCTCCCCTCGTGGTACAAGGCGAACACGGTGCTGCTTCCTCCGGAGGAGACCGGGTCGCGCCGCAGCGTGCTGAGCGTCTTCACCCAGGCCGGTTTCGATTTCGGCGCGGGCGGCCTCCTCTCGAGGACGCCGGAGACCGACCTCATGATCGGCATCGTCAAGAGCCGCAGCCTCCGCGGACAGGTCGTCGACGAGTTCGGCCTTATGAAGGCGTATCGAGAGGACTCGCGCGTCGAGGCCATGAACAAGCTCGGCGAGCACATGATCGTCGAAACGACGCCCGAAGGCCTGATAGAGATCTCGGTCGAGGACCGCGACCCTGAACGCGCGGCGAATATTGCGAACAGGTTCGCCGAGCTCCTCGACCGGCACATCCGGACAACGAGCGTGGAGCAGGCGAGCAGGACCGTAGAGTCGCTGAGCGAGGCGCTGGGCGTGACACAGGAGCGCCTGGACGACGCTACACAGAGTCTGCGCGCGTTCCAGCAGGATCACAGGACCGTAGAGCTCAGCGAGCAGACGCGCGTGACCGTCGAGGCCATCGCCGCACTCCAGGCCGAGCGGACTCAGCTCTCGATGAAGAGAGGCGTGCTCGAGCAGTTCTCCACGCCCGACATGGTGGAGATGCGAGAGATCGACGCGAGGTTGACCGAGCTCGACGAGAGGATAGGCGAGCTGACCGGGAGCGGGCAGAAGGCCGACGGCGTCCTGGTCCCGCTCGGCGGGATCCCGGAGCTGGGGATCGAACTCATCGAGCTCACCCGCGAGGTCAGGATACAGGAACAGGTCTACGAGTTCCTGAGGGCGGAGCTCGAACAGGCGCGGACCGAGGAGGTCCGTGACCTCCGTGTCATCGCCGTGCTCGACAGGGCAGTGCGGCCCGAGCTTCGTGAACGCCCGAGGCGCAAGCTCATCGTGTTGCTCACCGCGATACTGGCCTTCATCGCGTCGATCGCGACCGCGCTTCTGGCCGACGGGCTTCTGTCCTACTCCGAGAGCGAGGCGGGAGAAGGCGCCGTGAGGGCTCCTGCGCTCCTGATCCGCTGCGCGCGGTGGCTGCGCTCGTGGGGCACGGCGCGGTCCGCGGGCGGCAAAGCGGATTGACACGAGGCATGACCCGACTCACGGGAAGAGATCTTCCGCGAACCCCCTGGATTCCGATCGCGCTGGCGCTCGTGGCGCTGACCGTGGCCGTTGCGCTGCGACCATTGGAGTCCGCGGCCTTTGTTCTCCTTGTCGCCGCGACCGTCGTGCTCGTCCTCAGATTCGGTCTCAGGCTCGGGCTCTGGTACGCGCTCGTCGGCTCGATTCCCCTGAGGCAGGCGCTCGCAGTCGATGTCGCCGGCACGATCACGCTCTTCTACGGAGACGTGCTGCTCTACGCCCTTGCCGTCCTCGTACTGTACGAGCGTGGGCTCACCAGGATACTCAAGCGCAGCGTGACATTCCGTCTGGGGATCGTCGTCCTAGGGCTCAGCGTGATCGGGCTCTACACGGCGACGCGCGTCATGTGGGGCGCGGCCTCGGTCTACAGGATCGTCTGCCAGCTCACGTTCTTCTACCTCGCGTACCAGCTCGTGCGCGATGGACGCACCGCTACGCGCACGCTCGCCGCGATCGTGCTGGGCCTTGCGCCGGCCGCCGCCTACGGCCTTTACCAGGCCTTTCTTCCGGTCGACGCGCAGCTGCCGAAGTGGGGCAACAAGATGATCGCGTACGGGCTCGGAGACAGCCCGCACATACGCATCTTCTCGACGTTCAACCACGCGCTCAGGTTCTCGCACTATCTCACGGTCGGCTTCGGACTTGCGCTCGGGCTCCTCGCGTCGAGGCTCTCGCGTCGCGCGCGGACCGTGACGACGGCCACGGGTCTTCTCTCGGCCGTCACCAACCTCTTCACTTACTCGGCGGCGGGCCTCGTCGGCATGTTCGGCGCCGGCGTGGCGACCGCAGTCGTGTTCCGACGGCGCAGGGTAGTGCTGCTCGCGGTGCCCGTCGCGCTCGTCGTCCTCTTCTTCGCGTCCCCTGCGGCGCTCGTTCGCAAGTTCGAAAACGTAGTAACGGGGGACGCCATGACGGTGGCGGCGCGCATGATCACCTATCGCCAGGCCGTCCAGGTTGTCCGTGATCACCCGTTCCTCGGCGTCGGGTGGGGGAGCATCCGGACAGCGCTGGAGGGCCGCTATCGAGTGACGCGCGCGCGGGAGGTCGCGTTCACCGCGGAGAACTACTTCCTTCAGCGCGGACTGGCGATGGGCGTGCCGGGCCTGCTCCTCTCGCTTGCCGTGTGCGTGCTCTTCTTCCGCAACGTCGTTCGGTCAAGAGCCAGGGCGGAAGCTGCGGGGTGGCCGAGAGCGGCGCTTCTCATCGGAGGAACCGCGTTCTATCTCCAGGCTCAGTCCTTCCCCGCCGCCGAGCCCGCCAGCAACTACCTGCTGTGGATCCTCCTCGCCGTCGCTGAGCGCATGAGCGTCTCGAAGACCGATGCGCGGCCCGCATTGGAGCAACCGGTCAGAGGAGGGGGGCAGGCATGAAGCCGCGCGGCCGCGTGCTCTACCTCGTCCGCGAGAGCCTGACGGCGCCGATATCGCACCTGCACGGACTCGAGCAGACGGTCGCTCTCTCCGCTGAGCGTCCGTTCTCGGTGATATCATTCGAGCCATGGCGCCGCGGACGTTCCGCGAACGACGCGGCGGAGTACGAACGCGTCAGGCAAAGGCTCCTCGCCCACGATGTCGCGCACTGGCCGATGCCCGTCGTGGGCACTCGATGGCTGGAGATCCCGATGGGGGCGACGGCGGTGCTCGCGAGCGTCGTGTTCGGGGGAACGCGGGTCGTCCATGCGAGGAGCTACTTCCCGGGGATCATGGCCATGCTCGTCCGGCCGCTTGTGAACGCTCGCTTCCTCTTCGACATGCGTGGGCTCTTCGTCGACGAGTATCTGCTGGAGGGCGCGTTCGAACCGGGCACCGCCAGGCTCAGATTCGCGCGGTGGCTCGAGCGCAGGCTGCTGCGCAGGGCGGACGCCATCGTCGTGGTGTCGGAGCGATTCAGGGACCATCTCATGGAGAGGAGTGACCTCGACCGCGTGCTCGACCCCGACAAGATCACGGTGATTCCCAACCGCGTCGATCTGCGCAGATTCAAGGGACCCCTGGACAGGCGCGAGGCCGCCCGCGCTCGGCGCGGATGGAACGGAAGCCTGGTCTTCGCCTACGCCGGGTCGTCCGCAAAGTGGCACAGGCTCGACAGGACGGTCGAACTCGTGGCTCGGGTTCTGGGCGCCATGCCAGAGGCACGCTTCGCCGCGACCGTGTATCCGAACCCCGAGGCTCTGCGCCGCATGGCGCTGGCTGAGGGCATCCCGCCCGGGCGGATGGACCTTACGACGTCTCCCGTGGAAGAGGTGCCGGGGTTCCTCGCGGCGGCGGACGTCGGTCTCATGCTGATCGATGATGATATCTCAAAACAGGTCTGCGCGCCGATCAAGTTCAGCGAGTACATGGCCGCGGGATTGCCGGTCGTCGCCGGAGGCGGGATCGGGGACACGCGCGACTGGATAGACCAGCACTCCCTCGGCATTCTCGTTGACCCGGACGACCCTGCGGGAGCGGCTGAAGCGGTCGCGACCGCCGCAGCGCAAGGCGATCTTCGCTCCGATTCGGCCCGCCGACGCTGCCTCACGTTCGCGGCGGACAGGCTTGACATGCGTGACACCCTTTCAGATTACGAGACGATCTACCGAACGCTGGAGCGGCGATGAGAGCGAGTGTCATCTCAGATTACGAGACGATCTACCGGACGCTGGAGAGGCGATGAGAGCGAGTGTCATCGTTGTCAACTACAACGGGGGAGAAGAGGCCGCCGAGTCGGTGGCGAGCCTGGCCGCCATGGCGAAGGGCTGCGGCGCGGAGATCATCGTGGTCGACAACGACTCCAACGACGGGAGCGACCGTCTCATTCACGAAGCGGCCCCTGAGGCGCGGCTCCTGCGGGAGGAGCGGAATCTCGGCTACGCGAGGGCGGTGAACCGCGGGCTGTCGGACGCGCGCGGCGACGCCCTCGTCATCCTGAATCCCGACGTGCGTCCCCTCGAGGGAGCGCTGGCGGGTCTGGTACGCGCTGTCCTGGACGGCACGGAACCGTGTCTCATAGGCGGAGTGATGATCGGAAGGAACGGACGCGTGACGTATGATACGGCCCGTCCGTTGCCGGTCCTCTCGGACATCCTACGGGAAGGCCTCTTCCTTCCCGGCCGCCGCCTTGCATCCAGGACCGAGCTCCTGCGGCGGCTCGGGGACGATCGCGTGGTGTTTGCTCCGGCCATATCCGGCGCGGCCATGGCGCTCCACAAGAAGACGCTAAGCACGCTCGGCCCGATGGACGGGGACTACTTCCTGTACAACGAGGACGTCGAGTGGTGCCGCAGGGCGCTCCGTCTCGGCGTATCCGTCGGGGTGGCCGCCTCCTGCGTGTTCGGACACGGCGGTGGAGCGTCGACGAGGAAGACCGAGCGCACGGCGTTCGCGGCGAGGGTGCTCTCCGACTTCATCTACTTCTGCGAGGGAGAGGGCGCGGCGCCGGAGATCGTGTCCCGTCTGTGGTCCCAGCGACTCCTGTTCCGCACCTGGCTCTACAGGGCGGACGCTCGCTGCGCTATCTTGGGCGGCCGCCCGTCGTCCCGGGAACGGGCGGCGATCTATCAGGAGCTCAGGCGCCGCCTCCGGGCGTTCGAGTGGACACCGGAGATCAGCGTCCAGAGCGGGCATCCATCGCGGTTGCTCGGTGCGACGTGGAGGCCCACGGACCGAGGCTCGAGAAGGTCCGGGGACGGTGCGGAGCGGTCGGGACGTAATCCGGAGCGAGCTGCCGAGTGAGACACGGGGACGGAACATGAGCAAGACTGTGTCCAGGTCCGACGGTCGGGTTCGCGTACTTCAGCTCATCACGCGGCTGATCGTGGGCGGTGCGCAGGAGAACACGATCGCCGCCGCCGGGGAGGTCGACCGCGGCCGGTTCGAATCGGAGCTCTGGACGGGCCCGCAGGCCGGTTCGGAGGGGTCGCTTCTGGACGACGCCCGCCGGAGATGCATTCCCGTCACGATCATCCCGAACCTCGTCCGCGAGATCAGTCCGTTCAAGGACATCCTGGTGACCGCGCAGCTTGCCCGCATGATGCGCGCCCGGCGCTTCGACATCGTCGTGACGCACAGCTCGAAGGCGGGGATCGTGGGACGCGTTGCCGCCAGGCTGGCGGGCGTGCCCCACGTGACGCACGTTCATCACGGATGGGGCTTCCACGACCGGATGCACCCGCTCGTCCGCTGGTTCTACGCCGGCATCGAGCGTGCGATGTCCTGGATCACGTGGCCGCTGGTGTCGGTCTCCGAGCGTACGACGCGCGTGGGGCTAGACGCGCACATCGGTCGACCCGCGTCCTACCGCCTCATAAGGAGCGGCATACCTCTCGCGGACTTCTACCCCGACGACCAGGTGCGCGAGCGGGTTAGGACAGAACTGGGCGTCAGTCGCGACGAGATCCTCGTAGGGTCGGTGGGTCGGCTCTCTCCTCAGAAGAATCCGCACGACTTCGTTCGCGTGGCTCGTGGCACCTTCTCGCGTCACGAGAACGCGCGCTTCGTCTACGTGGGTGACGGTCCGTTGAGGGCGGAGATCGAGGCCGCCGTGTCGGACGCGGGGCTCGATGGCAAGCTGGAGCTCCTCGGGTTGCGACACGACGTGCCCGATCTCCTCCGCGCCTTCGACCTGTTCATACTGACGTCGCTCTGGGAAGGGCTGCCGCGCGTCGTGCCGCAGGCCCTGGCGACCGGCGTTCCCGTCGTCGCCTACGACATAGCGGGCATCGAGGAAAGCGTCATCGAGGGGAGGAACGGACATCTCGTGCGGCCCGAAGCGGTCGAGGAGATGGTCGAGCGTCTCGACCGCCTGATATCGGACGCGTCGCTTCGTGCGGAGATGAGCCGCAGGGCGATCGAGGAGTTCGACGAGTCTTTCTCGGAGCGCGCGATGGTGAGGAACTACGAGCAGCTATTCGAGGACCTCGTGTCAGGGAGGGAGTCGCGAGCCGCTCACCGGCGGCGGGCCGCCGGACGCCCCTCGAGCACGCGACGGTAGACGTCGAGGGTCTCCTCGGCGGCGCGGCCCCAGGTGAACTCGGACTCCCGATCCAGTCCCCGCTCTATCAGCGAATCGTGAAGTTCCCTGTCCAGAACCACGCGGTCGAGCGCGTCGGCGATCGCCGCGTGGTCTGTCGGGTCGACTTTGACCCCGGCATCGCCCACGATCTCGCCTGCGGCGGACGTCGTCGACGCCACGACGGGCGTCTTGCAGGCCATCGCCTCCAGAAGCGGCAGTCCGAACCCCTCGTAGAACGACACGAGAGCGAACGCGTCGGCGGCCGTGTAGAAAGCGACCAGCTCGTCGTGGGCGACGTCGCCGAGTATCCTCACGGACGTGGAGAGACCCAGCTCCCGGAGAGCGCGTTCGGGCCCCCGGTAGTCCCGCCACGGCCGGCCTACCACGACAAGATCATGCGACGATCTGCACCTGGACCGCGCGTAGCTTCTCAGGAGCCCCTCGATGTTCTTGTGCGGCCGGCGCTCGGACACCGTGAGTACGAAGGGCCTTTCGAGCGAGCGAGCGCGTCTCAATACCTCGACGGCCCGCTCGGACGCGGGGCGGAAGTCCGGATCCGAGGCCTCGTACACGACGGTTGTGCGATCGGAACACCCGGGCACGAATCTCTCGAGTGATTCGGAGGTCGTCTTCGACACGCTGATGACGGCCGCCGCGCTCGTGAGCGTGCGCTTCATGAGGACGCGCAACGCGAGCCGTCGGAACAGGGGGAGGCTGTTTCCGAGGCCGCTCCCCGGCAGCTGCTTCGTGTCGTGTATCGTGACGACGACGGGAACGCCGCCCGGGTCCACCGGCGCGTCGAAATGGGGGTAGTGCAGGAGGTCGGCTCCGAGGCGCCGGGCGACCCGAGGCAGCTCGACGTGTTGCCTGAGAGACATGTGGGGGAGTGAGGTCACGACATGCTCGACGTTCGGGCCGCCTACGCCCTCTAGTTCGTATCCGGGCCACGGTTCCTCGCGCCTCAGGATCCGGAACGTGGTTTCGGGGGCCCGCCTGACGAGCTCGGGCAGGATCGACGCGATGTAGCGCCCTATCCCCGTGGGCTTCCCGAGGACGAGTCTGGCATCGAAAAGGACGGTGGCGTTCACGCGGTTCTCCCCCCTGGTCGTGTGCTCCTTTTCGTCGTTCGCTCCCGCGGGCGGCCGTGTGATGCGTGCGGACCTTTGGTGCGACGTCCCGTCGGGCGGGTGAGTTCGCTCTGCCGCCCCCGCGTCGCGGGATGATACTACGCGCCCGCGTCGGCGGCAAGACGGGTCGCGGCCGCGGGTAAACGCATTCGTGGGGGACGTCCACATGCCGCGGCGCCGCTTCCCGGCGGCGCGTCCCCTTTCGGCCGCTTCGCGCGCGTGTTACAATCTCGCGGCCTGAGGGACCTTCGCGTCGATGGGCCGCGGGTCGCGCGCGGACAGACCGGATCGGTCCCTCGTGCGGCGAGGGGAGAGAGCGAGTGGTGAGGGACGTGTTCGCAGCCGGAGCCGTCGTCTGATGCCGAGCTGGCTACTGCGCCGGCCGGGCGACGCCGGGAACAACGAGCCGAGCAAGAGGAGCAGCCTGCGCGGGCCGCCGCTGCATGATCGGGTCGTCAGGGGCGGATTCTGGGTCCTTGCGCTCAGGGTGGTCGAGCGCCTCGTGTGGCTCGTGCGGATGACGGTCCTTGCGCGCATGCTGTCTCCCGAGGACTTCGGGCGGTTCGGCATAGCCCTTCTCGCGCTATGGCTCGTCGACTATCTATCCAGGACCGGCTTCCAGGAGGCGCTCGTCTGGGAGGACGGCCACATCTCGCCGTACCTGGACACCGCCTGGACAGTGCAGGCGCTGAGGGGCGTGGCGCTGGCGGCGATACTGTACGCGGCGGCGCCAGCGGTCGCGGCGTTCTTCAGGGAGCCGAGCGCGTCCCCGCTCGTGGCAGCCGTAGGCATCAACGCCGCGCTCCTGGGATTCACCAACATCGGAGTCGTACGCTTCCAGAAGAACCTCAGGTTCGGACTCCAGTTCGCCTACAGGATGAGCGGCACGCTGGCCGACCTGGTCGTGTCGTTCGTGGCGGCCGTGATGCTCAAGAACGCGTGGGCGCTTGTCCTCGGGCTTCTGTCCGGTAACTTCGTGAGGCTTGTGGTATCGCACATCGTCGCGCCGCGCGTGCGCTTCCGCATCGACAGGGAGCGCATGCGGAAGCTCGTGGGATTCGGGAGGTGGGTGTGGGGTTCGGAGGTACTGCGCTACGTCCTGACTCAGGGGGACGACATACTCGTCGGACGCGTGCTCGGTACCGAGCCGCTGGCGTTCTACCGCATGGGCTACATCTACGGGAGCGCGCCTGCCACCGAGGTCACGCATGTGATATCCGGCGTCGCGTTCCCCGCGTACTCGAAGCTACAGCATGAGCCCGAGAGGTTGGCCAGAGCGTTCAGGCGAACGTTACGCTTGAACATGTTTCTCGCCGCTCCGCTCTCCGCCGGGATCATCGTTCTCGGCCCCGTTTTCGTGCGCGTGTTTCTGGGGACTCCCGAGTCCAACCAGTGGCTTCCGATGATCGTCCCGCTCCAGCTCCTGACCGCCTACGGCTTCCTTCGGGCGGTGGGGGCGACCGCGGGCCCGGTCTTCCACGGCGTGGGACGGCCCGAGATACTGACGCGCCTTACCATGCTTCACCTTGCCACACTCGCCGTCGTCATCTACCCGTTCACCACGCGGTGGGGCATAGAGGGCGCGTCGATAGCCGTTCTGCTGGCCGGGTGCGTGAACGTCCCGATCGTCATATACGCGGTGACGCGAGTGGTCGGCCTGCGGGTCAGGTCGTACCTTTCGGAGCTCCTGCCGCCGGTCGCCGCGGCGGCGGCGGCGGCGGGCGTGGTTCACGGGTACCTCGTCCTCGTCGGTCCGGAACACTCCGTGGCGAACCTCGCCGTCGCGGCTCTGCTGGGGAGTCTCCTCTACGCGGCGGCGGGCCTGTTCATGAAGGCCGTCTTCGGTTACGATGTCATCGCCACGTTGCGCGGCCGGGAGCGGGCCACGCGGCGTCCGGGCGCGTGATCGAGGGGGACCCGTGCTGCACGCGTTCACAGTGGACGTAGAGGACTGGTTCGACGGGGTTCCGATCGACCCTCTCGAGAAGGCCGGGTCGGAGCGACGCCTCGGCATCGGGATGGGTGTTCTGAGGGAACTTCTGGACGATCGGTCGACCAAGGCCACCTTCTTCGTTCTGGGACCTGTTGCGAAGGAGCAGTCGGCGCTCATCCGGGCGCTGGCGTCCGACGGGCACGAGATCGGTTGCCACGGCTGGTCGCACGACCTTCTGTACTCGATGACGCCGGAGAGGTTCAGGCGCGAAACCGAGGATGCGAAGAAGGCGATCGAGGACGTGTCGGGAACGCGCGTCAGCGCGTACAGGGCCGCCTACTTCTCGATCACCGAGCGCTCTCTGTGGGCGTTCGATGTCCTCGCGGAGCTCGGGTTCGAGTGCGACTCGAGTGTCTTCCCCGTCCGCAACTGGCGGTACGGCATTCCGGACTTCGACACGGCTCCGGGGCCCGTCTACACGCCGTCCGGAAGCGTCTTCGAGTTCCCGCTGTCGGTCGTCGATTACCCGGGACGCCGCCTGCCGGCGACCGGAGGCGCGTACTTCAGGATATACCCCTACGCGCTCACCAGACTCCACCTGAGGAGGCTCGAGAAGGAGGGAAGGCCGGTCGTCTTCTACATACACCCCTGGGAGCTCGATCCGGGCCATCCGCGCGTCGCGTTCCACTGGAAGGCCAGATTGACTCACTACTGGAATCTCGGGCCGACGGCAGGTAAGCTCGAGCGCTTACTGAGCGAGTTCTCTTTCCAACCCTTAGGCGGGGTGATGGTACATGAGCTCGAGCGACATCGTACGTGAGCACTTCGAGCGCGCGGCGCATCGCTTCGACGCCGTCTACGAGCGCAGGAAGCCCTTCTACCAGCGGGTCATCGACCGCATGTTCCGGCGCGTCGTGGTCGAGCGCTTCAGGCTGATATGCAACCTCGCGCCGCTTCCGTGCGAGTGGAAGGCGCTCGACGTGGGCTGCGGGTCGGGGCGCTACGCGCTCGAGCTGGCCGGACGGGGCGCCTCGCGTGTCCTCGGCGTCGATTTCGCCGGGGAGATGATCCGGATAGCCGAGGAGGAAGCGGTCACGAGGGGAGTCGCTGAGCGCTGCGAGTTCCGCGTCGAGCCTTTCAGGGACCTCTCGACCGACGAGACCTTCGACGTCGTGGTCGCGACCGGCTACTTCGACTACATTGAAGACCCGTCGGTGGACCTGGCGCTCATGGTCAACAGGTGCCGGGGCCGCATCTTCGCCTCGTTCCCGAAGCGCTGGGAGTGGCGCGTGCCGATAAGGAAGCTGCGGTTCGCCCTCTCGGGGAGCTTCGTGCGCTTCTACGGGCGCGGCGAGGTGCTGGGGCTCTTCTCGGCAGCCGGCATCGGCCCGGAGAGGCTTTTCCTCGTCGACCTGGGGCGCGACTGGATCGCCGTCGCCTGGTGCGGCGTGCCGGACGGAGACCGGACCGGCGATGAGGGGCGCTCATCAGCGTAAGGCTTGTTGAGCGGCGCGCTGTGTTCGTGTTCCCGTCGGTTTCGCAGCGCCGTCACGAGGGGATCGGTCACCGGAAACAGCCTGCTTCCGGGTGGCCGCCAGACGTCTGCCGCCGGTCGATCGGGAGCGGGCTCCCCGCGGGCAACCGGAAATCGTTTGCTTCGAAGACGCCCGCCGGTGTATCGTCCTATTCGAGAGAGTAGTGAAGCTGTGATCGGTCCCGTGGCGCGCGAGGGGCCGTTTCTGTCAACGGGGAGTTTCCGCACGGATGAACGCGCTCGTCACAGGTGGGGCCGGCTTCATAGGATCGCATCTCGTGGAAGCGCTCCTCGCCCGCGACGACAAGGTCTGGATGATCGACGATCTCTCGACGGGTCGCTTCGAGAACATCGCCCACCTCGAGGAGCACCCCGGCTTCCAGTACGTGATCGACACGATCCTGGACGAACGCGTGGTCTCCGAGCTGACGGCCAAGGTAGACGTGGTCTTCCACCTCGCAGCCGCGGTCGGCGTCCAGTACATAATCGACAATCCGCTGAAGGCGCTCGAGACCAATATCCGCGGAACCGAGATCGTCCTGCAGCAGGCGAATGAGTACAAGAAGAAGGTGATGATCTTCTCCACCTCGGAGATCTACGGGAAGGCGAATCACCAGCCCTGCGCGGAGGACGACGACCGGGTGCTCGGCTCCACGACCATCAGCAGGTGGGGCTATTCCTCTTCGAAGGCGATTGACGAATTCCTCGCGCTCGCCTATCATCGGGAAAAGCAGCTACCCGTCGTCATAGTTCGTCTTTTCAACACGTGCGGGCCCAGGCAGACCGGCCAGTACGGCATGGTCATACCGCGTTTCGTCAAGCAGGCGCTTCTCGACCACCCGCTCACGGTCTACGGCGACGGGCAGCAGACCAGATGCTTCTGCGACGTATCGGACGTAGTGAGCGGTGTCCTGGCCCTGATCGAGGAGCCTGCGGCGAACGGGGAGGTGCTGAACCTCGGTAGCGACGAGGAGACAACGATCGAGGAACTGGCCCGTAGGGTGCTCGAACTCACGGGATCCGACTCCGAGATAGAGTTCATACCCTACGAGAAGGCCTACGAGGAGGGATTCGAGGACATGAGACGGCGGATCCCCGATCTCTCGAAGATAAGGTCGCTCGTGGGCTACGAGCCGCGCATCTCACTTGCTGAGCTTCTGGAACGCGTAGTGGCGGACTTCAAGCGCTAGTGTGAGCCCGACGAGCGGGCTTCCGCCCCGTCCCGCCCGGGACAGCGGCGGAGGAGGTCAACCGATAAAGAGCTTGACAGCTACCGGTGTGTTAGGAATAATCCCGACCGATTCGGGACAGAATCCCCCGGGGAGCTGTCATGATCTATCTTTGTGCGTTCGGGCTCTCGCTTCTGGCCGTCCTCGCCCTGACACCGGCGGTACGCAGCCTGGCCACGCGCCTCCGGTTTCTTGACCATCCGAACAGAAGCAAGGTCCATCTCAAGCCTACGCCGCTGATGGGCGGGATCGCGGTGGCGCTGGCCAGCCTGGCGTCGGCCGCGGCCGCGCTCGCGCTCATCCAATGTCCTTACAGCGCGCGCATCGTGGGCTTCATGTCGGGCGGCCTCATGGTGGTCGTCCTGGGCCTGGCCGACGACGCGAACGGCATGCGCCCGGCCGTGAAGCTTACCGGCCAGACCGTCGCCGCGGCGGTCATGCTCCTGTCGGGCGGCGTGGAGGGACTGCCGGTTCCGATGGTCATCGGGTTCCCGGTCGCGCTCCTCTGGATGGTCGGGCTCATGAACGCGTTCAACTTCCTGGACAACATGGACGGCATCACGACCGGCCTGGCCGCGATAGCCTCGTTCGGCATCTTCTCCCTGGCGCTGGGGAACGGGCACATGGTGACCGCCATCGCCGCCATAGCGGTGGCCGGCGGCGCTCTGGGCTTCCTCCGCTACAATTTCTGGCCGGCCTCCATCTTCCTGGGCGATGCCGGCAGCCTCTTCCTCGGATACGTGGTGGGCGGCCTCTCGCTTCGCGCGGTGGCGGGAGCCGAGGCGGGGTCTACGTCGCTCCTTCTGCCGGTTCTCATGCTCGGCTATCCGATCTTCGACGCGTTTCTGGTGACCGCCTCAAGAGTACTCGACGGCCGTGACGTGGCGACCGGCGGCAAGGACCACAGCTCTCATCGCCTCGCGCGCCTGGGCATGTCGCCCAGGCAGACGGCCTCGACCATATATCTGATCTCTGCCTCTCTTACGGGCGCGGCGATATACCTTTCGTTTCTGAGCTCCGGCGGGCCGTCGCTCGTCGCGGTCGCCACGATCGCGGCGGTGGTCGGGATGGCGTTCCTCGGACTGCGCCTCGTGCGCGTTCCCGTCCCCGAGAAGGCGCTCGCGGTGCTGAGGAAGATGAGGTTCGAGAGCGCAGTCGTCGAGCCGGACGACGAAGATCTGCTGATTCTCACGTTGCCCCCGCGGGAGCGATCGTCCGAGCTCGAGAAGCCCGCCGAAGCGCCCGAGAAGCCCAAAGAGACAGTCGAAGTGCGCTGAACGACCGGCGCCGCAACGAAGTCCCGCAACCGGTAGGTACGGAGATGCTGGATCTGAAGCACATACGCAACGACCCCGATGCGGTCAGGAAGGCGATCGCAGACAAGGGCGAGAAGGCCGATCTCGAGAGACTGCTGTCGCTCGACGAGGAGCTTCGCGCGCTCATCGTGGAGGCCGACGAGCTGAAGCAGGACCGGAACGTCTCGAGCGAGCGAATAGCCGAGATGAAGAAGAAGGGCGAGGACGCGTCGGAGCTGATCTCACAGATGCGCGACGTCTCGGCCAGGATCAAGGCCTTCGACGAGCGCATGGCCGGGCTTCGCGACGAGATCGAGGCGCTCGCGCTCACCGTGCCGAACATACCGCACCCCTCGGTCCCGGTCGGGAAGGACGAGGACGACAACGTGCTCGTGCGGGAGTGGGGCGAGCCCGAAGAACCCTGCGCGAGCCCCCGGCCGCACTGGGAGATAGGCGAGGAGCTCGGGATACTGAATCTCCCCGCAGCGACGAAGATCGCGGGGTCGGGGTTCATCTGCTTCGTGGGACTGGGCGCGCTTCTGGAGCGGGCGCTCATCCGCTTCATGCTCGACGTGCACACGAAGGAGCACGGCTACACTGAGGTGTCGACGCCCTTCCTCTCCAACCGGGACGCGATGACCGGTACGGGGCAGCTGCCCAAGCTCGAAGAGGACATGTACCGAACGAGCGACGACGACCTCTTCCTCATCCCGACGGCCGAGGTACCGATCACGAACATCCACCGCGAGGAGATACTCGACGGCGGGCGTCTTCCCGTCCGCTACGTCGGATACTCGCCCTGCTTCAGGCGCGAGGCCGGGTCGTACGGCAAGGACACTCGGGGGCTGATCCGCGTCCACCAGTTCGACAAGGTCGAGATGGTCAAATTCGTGGAGCCCGAGACCTCCTACGACGAGCTGGAGTCGCTGACGGCGAACGCCGAGGACATCCTGCAGAGGCTCGGCATCCCGTACAGGGTGAAGACGCTCTGCACGGGTGATCTGTCGTTCGCGGCCGCGAAATGCTACGACATCGACGCGTGGGCCCCGGGGGTCGGCGCCTGGCTCGAGGTGTCGTCGTGCAGCAACTTCGAGGACTTCCAGGCCCGGCGCTCAGGCATCAGGTACCGTCCGGAGGACGGCGGGAAACCCGGGTTCGTGCACACGCTGAACGGGTCGGGACTCGCGCTGCCGCGGACGCTCATCGCCGTCGTCGAGAACTACCAGACTCCGGACGGCCGAGTGCGGATCCCCGAGGCCCTCCGACCCTACATGGACGGTCTCGCCGAGATAGCCTGACCGGCAGCGCGACTCCTCGAGCCCTTCAGTCTCGCAAGGCTCACGCTCTCCCGCGGGCGGGCCCGCTTGACTCCCCCCGACCCCATGCTAGACTGAAGAACGGACGTGGCGGAAGGCTGTTTCCGGAGGGCGAGCAATGGCGTCAGGCAGGCGGAGGGGCACGGAGTGGGCCGACCTCAGCACGTCGCGCTCGAGAGCGTATGTCTTCATCGCCGTTTCCGTGCTGGCCATCGCCATACTGCTGTACACGAACAGCCTCATCAGGCGGCTCGAGGCCCAGGCCGCCACGCTGTCCCGATCGCTCGCGGGCCTGTGCGCCAGCGCCACGTACGCGGCGAGAGAGAACGAGGAGCTGCGCGCGATCTTCACTGAGTTGATCCAGACGATCGACTTCCCGATCGTGATCACGGACGTACGGGGAGTCCCGATCACCTGGAAGGGCACGCCCGTCGACCTCGATCCCGAAGAGGTGAGCCACCGGCAATACCTTACCGCCGACTACGAGAGCACGAAGAACACCCGGTTCGGAGAGGTGTTCGAGTTCGTAGGAGAACTCGACAGCCATAACGCGCCCATACCGATGACGCGCGTCGGGGACGATCAGGTCCACGGCTACATCCACTACGGCGAATCGAGCATGATCCGGGAGATCAGGTTCCTCCCCGCGGTCGAGCTTCTGGCCTTCGGCGTGCTCGTCTTCCTCGGCTTCATGGGATTCCGGAACGCGAAGCTCGCCGAGCTCCGGTCGATATGGGTCGGCATGGCCAGAGAGACCGCGCACCAGCTCGGCACCCCGATCTCATCGATGATGGGCTGGGTAGAGCTGATCCGAGAGCTGGCGAAGAGCGGCTGCCCGTCCGAGAAGATCGCCGACATGACCGGCGAGATGCAGCGCGACCTCGAGCGCCTG
Organism: Candidatus Effluviviaceae Genus IV sp.; assembly: GCA_014728245.1. Taxonomy (GTDB): domain Bacteria; phylum Joyebacterota; class Joyebacteria; order Joyebacterales; family Joyebacteraceae; genus WJLY01. The sequence goes on along the minus strand of WJLY01000246.1, from coordinate 10,199 downwards.
GAGAAGATCTCGCTCCGGTTCAATCAGATCGGGTCGATACCGAAGACGAAGCGGGAAGACGTGGTGGTCGTGTTGCGGGAGGTGGTCGACTACCTCCGCAGGCGCGCGGAGGCGCTCAGGAAGGACGTGACGATAGAAGAGCGCTACGAGCACGTTCCGCAGCTAGAGGTCAACCGCGAGCTCCTCGAGTGGGTGGTGGAGAACCTGGTGAAGAACTCGATCGAGGCGCTCGGCCCCGAGGGCGGGCGAATCGAGGTCTCCACCGAGCACCTGCCCAAGCAGGGCCAGGTCCGGATACTGGTCACCGACAGCGGGAGAGGCTTCTCGCCGGCAGAGAAGCGCAGGGTGTTCCAGCCGGGCTACTCCACCAAGCGAAAGGGCTGGGGACTGGGCCTCGCGCTCTCGCGGCGCATCGTCGAGGACTACCACAAGGGCCGGCTCTCGGTGCCCTGGACGGAGCCGGGCAAGGGCACCACGTTCGCGATAACGCTCCCGATCTCGTGACACCCCGAGGAGGCCCGCGGCGGGAGCTCCGGGCGCCTCTGTCGGGCCCGCGCACATGGAAGGGACTCGAATGGAACAGCCAGGCAGAAGGATCCTCTGGGTCGACGACGAGATAGACCTCCTGAGGCCGCACATCCTCTTTCTCGAGCAGAAGGGCTTCGAGATAGGGTCCGCGACGGGGGGCGAGGAGGCCCTCGGCCTCCTCCGGGACAACCGTTACGACCTCGTTCTCCTTGACGAGATGATGCTCGGTATGGACGGTCTGGAGACACTGGGCGAGATCAAGGAGCTCGATCCGTCGCTCCCGGTCGTCATGGTCACCAAGAGCGAGGAAGAGGAGCTCATGAACGACGCGCTGGGGAGGCGCATCGACGACTTCCTGATAAAGCCCGTCAAGCCGACACAGGTTTTCCTCGCGATCAAGCGCATTTTGGACGGCCGGAGGATACTGCAGGACCAGCTCGCGCAGACCTACGCGGCCGAGTCCAGTCAGCTCCGCATGCGCATCATGAGTCCGCTCGACTGGGAGGAGTGGACGCGCGTCTACCTGCGCCTGATGAACTGGGACCTCGAGCTCGATCGTTTCCGCGACCCCGGGCTCAGGCAGACGCACGAGGACCTGGAGCAGTCCGCGAATCAGGAGTTCGGCCGCTTCGTCGCCGAGGAGTACGGGCGATGGGTGGACGCCGACCCCGGCGACAGGCCGATGCTCTCGGTCGACATCTTCCGCGAGTTCGTCGCGCCCAGACTCAAGGCGAACGAGAAGGTCTACTTCGTCGTGCTCGACTGCATGCGCCTCGACCACTGGATGAGCCTGGTACCCAGTCTGGAGCCCGTTTTCGAGATCGAGAACCACCACTATTACTCCATACTGCCGACCGCGACGCCGTTTTCCAGGAACGCGCTCTTCAGCGGTCTCTGGCCGATCAGGTTCACGGAGATCTACCCCCAGACCCTGGGCGGCCCGGGCCGCGACGAGACCAGCAAGAACCGATTCGAACGGCAGCTCATGGACCGCCAGCTGGAGAGGCACGGCATCAGGCTCTCGCCCGCGCACAAGTACGTCAAGATCTACGAGAGGGAGGAGGCGGACAACGTGCGGCGGCAGATGTCGTCGATGCACGACCTGCCCTTCGTCTCGATGGTCTACAACTTCGTCGACATCCTCTCGCACTCGCGCTCGGAATCGGAGATCCTCCAGGAGCTGGCTCCGGACGAGCCCGCATTCCGGTCGCTGGTGCGGTCCTGGTTCAACCACTCGGCTCTGTACCACATCCTCGTTGAGATGGGGCGTCACGGCGCCACGGTCGTGCTGACGACCGACCACGGCGCCGTCGTCGGCAGGCGCGCGGCGCTGATACGCGGCAACCGCGACACGTCGACGAATCTGCGGTACAAGTTCGGCAGCAACCTCGGGTGCGACGAGAAGGAGACGTTCCTCATCAGGAACCCGGCCGCGTTCAAGCTGCCGTCCGACGGGGCGAGCAAGCAGTACGCCATCGCCAAGGAGGACTACTACTTCGTCTATCCGACGGACTTCCATCGCTACGAGCGTCAGTACAGGGGCAGCCTGCAGCACGGCGGGATCTCCCTCGAGGAGATGATACTCCCGTGCGCGGTGATGACGCCCAGAGCCTAGCGCAGACTCGGAGGCTTCCGCTGGACATGACAGCGGTCTTCTCAACCAGTTCGCCCGAAGAGACGAGAGATCTGGGCAGGCTTCTGGGCAGCCGGCTCTTCGCGGGCGCCGTCGTCGCGCTCCGCGGCGAGCTGGGAACCGGGAAGACCGTGCTTGTGCAGGGCATCTCGGCGGGGCTCGGATTCGACGGCTACGTGTCGAGTCCGAGCTTCGTCGTCGTGAACGAGTACGACGGTCGTCTTCCGATCTACCACGTCGATCTCTACAGGATGGAAGGCCCGGACTCCGTCGAGGGACTGGGCTACCGGGAGCTCTTCTGGAGCCGGGGCGTGGCCTTGATCGAGTGGGCGGAGCGCGCCGGCGGACTTCTGCCGGACGACAGGCTCGACGTCGCGGTCGAGAGCCGAGACAGGACGCGGCGCGTCTTCGAGTTTCGTGCGAAGGGCGAGCGGCACGAGCGGGCTCTTCAGGGGCTCCGCGAGACGTGGAGCGGTACGGAGGGTCGATGCTCCTCTTGACGCTGGAGACCGCGACGCCGGTCGAGACGGTCGGGATCGTCGAACGCGGCGAGCTTCTGGCCGAGCGGTCGGTCGAGGCGGGGCGAGGCAGGTCGGAAGAGCTCATGGCGGCGGTCGATCGCGTCCTCGGGCGGGCCCGGCTCTCGCTCCCGAGACTCGACGGGCTGGCGGTCTCGATAGGGCCGGGTCGATTCACCGGTCTCAGGGTCGGTCTCGCCACGGCGAAGGGGCTCGCGTCGGCGGGCGGGCTTCCGATCTTCGCCGTCCCCACGCTCGAGGCGCTCGCGCTGACCGCGCTCAGGGGCGACGGCGGAGCGGGCTACGTCGCGCCCATGCTCGACGCCCGCAGGGGCGAGGTCTACGCGTCCGTCTTCCGCGCGGGCGCCGTCCCCGAGAGGGTATCGGCCGACGGGGCCTTCGATCCCGTTGCCTTCATCCGGGATGCGCTCGACCGCGCGTCGGGAGAGCCGGTTCTCTTCGCGGGCTCCGGTGCCTCGCTCTACCGCGAGGACATCGAGCGCGCCGCCGGCGACCGCGCGAGGTTCCCGAGTGGTGCCGCCGAGAGGCCCGACCCGGTCGCACTCGCGTCTCTGGCCGAGGCGGCCGACGGGCCCGGAGACGTGGCGTCGCTGAGACCGATATACCTGAGAGGCATATAGGAGAGGCCAGTTGGAATCCGCTGCCCGGCGCGAGGCGGCAGAAGGGCTCACGATCCGTCCTCTCAGCCTCGCCGACGTCGACGAGGTGGCCGAGCTGGAGGGCTCGATCTTCTCGTTTCCTTGGTCGAGGAGCTCCTTCGAGCGCGAGTGCAGGGAGGAGTCAAGCTCCTCTTGGGTGGCGAGGAGAGGGGGAAGCCTGGTCGGCTACATAGTCTCGTGGATCGCGTGCGACGAGGTGCACATAGGCAACGTGGCCGTCGCGGCCGACCGGAGGCGGGAGGGAGTGGGAAGGCGCCTCGTCGCGCGGGTGCTCGACGACGCGCGGGAACGCGGGGCGGCGCTTGCCACACTTGAGGCGCGGGAGACGAACGCGCCGGCTCTGGGCCTGTACCGCGGGTTCGGGTTTAAGCCCGTGGCGATGCGCAAGCGGTACTACGCCGACACGGGAGAGGACGCCATCGTCATGATCGCCGATCTCACGAACGAGCCGGGCTAGTGACTGCCCGCGGAGGACGCACGGTTGAGAGCGCGGGATGAGTACGGCCCTGACGGGCCTCCGACGAAGAAGCGGCTCGCGAGCCCGGTCGACGGCGACGTGGGCGAGGCGGCGCGCCGCCTGAGGGAACGGGGATTCGGCCGCCCGATGGCGGCGGTCATCCTGGGGTCCGGGCTCTCGGCCTTCTCCGAAGGGCTCGGGGAGCGTCTGGAGCTACCGTACTCCGACGTGCCGGGGACCCCGGCGCCCTCGATCGAGGGGCACGGCGGCGCCCTGATCCAGGGGCTTCTGGGCGGGCGCAGGGTGCTCGTCTACTCCGGCCGCGTTCACTACTACGAAGGCCGCTCCTACGAGGACGTCACTTGGCAGGTCCGGCTGGCCGCGGCGCTGGGCGCGGAGACGCTCGTCATAACGAACGCCGCGGGCGGGATAGACCCGGGCTTCGAGGTCGGCGACATAATGTTGATCGTGGACCAGATCTCGACCGTCACGGGCAGATGGCGGCCGCGCGTCCGACAGACATTCAGGATGGCCGCGGCCTACTCGCCCGGGCTTGTCGAGCTGGCCGGACGCGAGGCCCTCGCAAACGGCCTTCGCGTCCGCCGGGGGGTCTACATGGGGTCGCTCGGCCCGTCCTACGAGACGCCGGCCGAGATAGCCTTTGCGCGAGCGGCCGGCGCCCACGCGGTCGGTATGTCGACCGTGGCGGAGGTACAGACGGCGCACCTCCTGGGGCTTCCGGTGCTGGGGCTCTCTCTCATCACGAACGTGCCGCTCCCCGGGCGTTTCGAGACCACCACGCACGCGGAGGTCCTGGAGGCCGGCCGCAGAGGCGCTGCCGCGATGGTTTCTCTCGTGGCGGCCGTGCTCCATAAGTTGTAGTCTCTCTGGAGTGGGCGGAAGCTAAGACGGGGACAAGAGAGGAAGCGCGCAATGGACCAGGTCTCGTGGCTCAGAAGGCGCAAGCCCGGAATCAAGGACGCCCGGAAGCGGGAGGTTCCCGACGGGCTGTGGCGCAAGTGCGAGGTCTGCGGGGAGATCATCTACCACAAGGAACTCGAGCGCAGCCTGTGGACCTGTCCGAAGTGCGGGTATCACTTCCGCATCGGCTCGACGCAGTACAGGGACATCCTCGCCGATCCGGGGAGCTTCGTAGAGCTCCTTTCCGGCATCGAGTCGACCGACCCCCTGGGCTTCGTGGACAGCCGGAAATATACCGACCGGCTGCGCGACGCGAAGGAGAAGACCGGCCTCTCGTCGGCCGTGCTGAGCGGCAGCGCGCGGATCGAGGGCAGGCTCGTCATGCTCGAGCTTCTCGACTTCGGGTTTCTCGGTGGAAGCCTCGGGTCGGCCATGGGAGAGAAGATCGCGAGGCTCGCGAGGATGGCGATCGAGGAGCGCGTGCCCCTCGTCACGCTCGCCAGCTCGGGGGGCGCGAGGATGCAGGAGGGAATACTGTCACTCATGCAGATGGCCAAGACGTCGGCGATGCTGGCGCGGCTGCACGACGAGGGGCTTCTGCACGTGGTGATCCAGACTCACCCGACCACGGGAGGCGTGACCGCCAGCTTCGCTTCGCTCGGTGACGTGATCATGGCCGAGCCGGGAGCGCTGATCGGGTTCGCAGGCCCCAGGGTCATACAGCAGACGATCAAACAGGAGCTGCCGGAGGGGTTTCAGAGGTCCGAGTTCCTGCTGGAGCACGGCATGGTGGACGTGGTGGTCCACCGCAAGGAGCTCAGAGCCACGCTCTCCAAGGTGCTCGAGTTCTTCAGCGACGACAGCCGCGACGAGGCGGAGGACACGCTTGACCAGGCGCGCAAACAAGGTCTTTGACACTTACAGATCGTGCCTCGGCTGGCTCTTCGCGAGGCACCGTTTCACAATGAAGCCCGGTCTCGACCGCGTGGTGAAGCTCCTGGCGGCGGTGGGCGACCCCCACGAGCGGTTCAGAGTCGTTCACGTGGGCGGCACGAACGGCAAGGGTTCGACCGCCTGCATGATCGCATCGATGCTCGCCGAGCACGACATGAAGGTCGGTCTCTACATGTCGCCGCACGTGGTCGACTTCACCGAACGGATATCGGTCTGCGGCAGGGGCATCGAGCAGGCGCAGGTCGTCGACTACGTGGAGCGCCTGAAGCCGGCCGCCGATGAGATAGAGGCGACCTTCTTCGAGATCGTAACTGCCGTCGCCGCCCTTCACTTCGCCGCGGAGGGAGTCGACCTCGCGGTAGCGGAGGTGGGCTTGGGGGGAAGGCTCGACGCGACCAACGCTCTCGACTCGGTGGTATCGGTGATAACGGGCATCGGAGTCGACCACGCGGAGATACTGGGCAGCGACATACCGTCGATCGCGGCCGAGAAGGCCGGCATCATACGCGAGGGCGGGGTGGCGGTCGTCGGGGCCTCGGGTGCGGCGCTCGACGTGATAAGGGGCGTTGTCGCGGCCAGGAAGGCGAGGCTCGTGCCGGTCGGTCCGGATTCGGTGGGCGGGAGGATCTCGCTGACGCCGTCCGGCAGCTTCTTTGACTTCTCGCACGGTGAGCACGGTCTGGAGGGCGTCTCGATATCGATGATCGGACGCCATCAGGTGAGGAACGCGACCACCGCTCTCGTCACGCTCTACGAGCTGGCGGAAGACGGCATCTTCGAGCCGGATGAACGAGCGATCAGGAGGGGCCTTGCCGAGGCCAGTTGCGTCGGGCGGATGCAGATCATCGACAGGCGGCCGACCCTTATAGCCGATGTCGCGCACAACCCGAACGGAGCGGCGGCGCTGGCCGACGCGCTTGCCGAGGTGTTCGTGCCGGAGCGGACCGTCGCGGTGCTCGGGATCATGGGCGACAAGGACATCCGGGGCTTTCTCGCGGCTCTCTCCGACGTCGTGGACGCGCTCATCGTCACAAGACCCTCGACCGATCGGGCCGCCGACCCCGCGCACGTGGCTGAGACGGCTCGGGAACTGGGAATCGACGCCACCGTCGTCGAGACGCCCGGCGCCGCCGTGCGTCATGCGCTGTCGACGGCCGGCGAGGCCGACCTTGTCTTGATCACCGGTTCCCACTACACTGTTGGCGACGTCATGCAGAGCCTCGGCGTAGGGCACTCGGTGGAGACCGGCTAGAAATCTGGAGGAGCTGGAATGGCGAACGTCGTTCTCAAGGGGGTGACGAAGATCTTCGACGGCGAGGTCGTCGCCGTCAAGAACGTGGACCTCGAGGTGAAGGACAAGGAGTTCGTCGTTCTTGTTGGGCCGTCCGGCTGCGGCAAGTCGACACTTCTCCGGATGGTGGCGGGGCTCGAGGAAGTGACCGACGGGGAGATCTACATCGGCGACCGTCTGGTCAACGACGTTCCGCCGAAGGATCGCGACATAGCGATGGTCTTCCAGAACTACGCGCTCTATCCGCACATGTCGGTCTACGACAACATGGCGTTCGGCCTCAGGCTCAGGAAGTACGAGAAGGAAGAGATAGACAGGCGGGTCCGCGAGGCCGCGGATATCCTGGGGATCGGCAAGCTTCTCGATCGCAGGCCCAAGGCGCTCTCCGGCGGGCAGCGCCAGAGAGTCGCGGTCGGCCGCGCCATCGTCCGCAAGCCGAAGGTATTCCTGTTCGACGAGCCGCTCTCGAACCTCGACGCCAAGCTGCGCGTACAGACGAGGACCGAGATCAGCAAGCTGCACGAGCGCCTGTCGGCCACGATCATCTACGTCACGCACGATCAGGTCGAGGCGATGACGATGGGCAGTCGCATCGTCGTCCTGAAGGACGGCGTGTCACACCAGATAGACGATCCGCTCACGATCTACCAGAAGCCGGTCGACCGGTTCGTGGCCGGCTTCATCGGCAGTCCCGCCATGAACTTCATCGAGGGCAGGCTCGTCAAAGCCGACGGCGGCGTGGTCTTCAGGGGCGAGGGCTTCGAGGGCCCCGTATCGCCCGGGGCGGCCTCGGCGCTCGAGGACTACGCGGACCGCGAGATCATCCTCGGCATACGCCCGGAGGACATCTTCGAGGCGGCCGACAGGGACGAGATAGAGACCGGCGCACCGGTCACCGCTCATCTGGACGTGGTCGAGCCGATGGGAAGCGAGATCTACCTGTACTTTTCCCTGGGCGGGGACGACCTGGTTGGGAGGATCGACGTGCGCGAGCCTCCCGCCGTCAACACCGACATCGATCTCGTGTTCGACATGGGCAGCGCGCATTACTTCGATCCCGAGAGCGGCAAGTCCCTTCTCCTTGAGAGCCGAGAGTAGGAACGAGTGGTCGCGCTCCTCGGAGTAGACATAGGCGGCACGAACGTCAAGACGGCGCTCGTCTCCGTGGACGGCGCCGTTCTGTCGTTCGCCTCCGGGAGCTGGTCCGGGCGCGGGCCCGCCGACGCCGTCGAGACGGCAGCCCTGTCTGTCCCCGGCCTCGTCGACGAGGCCGGCGTCTCGCCCGCGGTCTGCGGGTGCGCGTGCGCCGGCCTTGTCGATTCGGCGAGAGGCGTGGTTCACTCCTCACCGAATCTTCCGACCTGGAGCGACGTCAGACTTGCCGACATGCTCTCCGAGAGGCTCGGCCTCAACGTCAAGCTCGAGAACGACGCCAACGCGGCCGCATTCGCCGAGTTCGAGGTCGGCGCGGCGCGCGAGGCCGGGAACGCGGTCATGCTCACCCTCGGCACGGGCGTCGGGGGCGGGATCGTGCTCGGAGGCGCCCTCTACAGGGGGAGCCACGGCAGCGCGGGCGAGATCGGCCACACGACGATAGACCTCGATGGAGCGGCCTGCGTCTGCGGATCGAGGGGTTGCCTCGAGGGCATGGCCAGCGCGGGCGCCGTCGTCAGGCACGCCGTTGAGATGATCGGAGGGGGGAGGGAGTCGGCTCTCTCGCCGGCCGTGTCCGCCGGCACGCTCTCCTCGAGAGACGTGGGGGCGGCAGCAGCGCGGGGTGACGAGGTGGCGCTGGAGTCGCTTGCCGCGGTCGGGCGCAACCTGGGTGTGGGGCTCGCGAACATCTCGCAGATACTGGATCCGGACGTCATCGTGGTCGGAGGAGGCGTGGCAGAGGCCGGCGACCTGCTTCTGGCCCCCGCGCGCGAGGAGATGCGGGCGCGTCTCTCGGCCTGTGACTTCCGGGCCCCCCTGATCGTGGCCGCGGAGCTGGGTGAGACCGCTGGAGTTGTCGGGGCGGCGCTCCTTGCCCGCGACGGCCGTCTCTAGCTGCCGCGCCTGCCCGCGCGGCCGCTGCGGCTTCCAGTCGCTCGAGGTCTGACATGTCCTTCCGTACCATTCTCATCGCCACGGCGCTCGCTACGACGCTGACGGTCCCGGTCGCGGCCCGCACCAACCCGGACGACGGTTTCGTGATCACGGCGGAAGAGGTCGAGGGGGCCGGTGCCGAGGACGGCCGGGTCATACATCTGGCGGGCAACGTTACGATCACGCGCGGGGAAGCCACGCTGGTGGGACAGCGCGGAACCTACTACGAGGCCCGCGGACTCGCCGTGGTCTTCGGAGACGTCCGCGGCGTCGACGGCGAGTCGACCATCTCCTGCGACACGCTCAGGTACTACCGCGACCTCGATCGCGCCTATCTCATCGGAAACGCCACGTACTCCGACACGTCGGGCGTCACGCGCGCCCGCCGGATCAACATCTACCGGCCGGAGCGCCTCGCGGTCTGTCTCGGGGACGCGGTTGCGGTCGACCACGACGGCACGTTCGAGCTCTCCGCCGGCCGCATCCTCTACGATTTCGACCGCGAGGAAGCGCGGGCTTCCGAGGCGCCGGTCATGCGTACTTTCGACGACGAGGGCGCACAGGAAGGCAGGCTGTCCGCGGCGCTCATCGAGCTGTCTCCCGGGGACGACAGGATCGCCGCCTTCGGCGGAGCGGAGATAGCGACGGCGGACGTCAGCGCGCGCTCACGGCTGGCGGTCCTCTCGGGAGAGGGCGATTCGGTCGAGCTCCTGGGCGACCCCGTGGTAGACCAGGACGGCGATCTCCTCTCGGGCGAGCGGATCCTCGTCTTCCTCTCCGAGGGGGAGGTTTCGCGAGTCGTCGCGCTCGACGGAGCGCGCGTCGACTACACGATCGAGTCGGAGAGCCCGTCCGACCCGGATCAGACCGGGCACGTTGACGGAGACACGCTGCGGATGTACTTCGAGGACGGCGAGCCTGTTCTGACGACGGTGCGCGGCGGGGCCACGAGCGAGCACCGGGTCGCCGAGACCGGCGAGCGTAACACCGTCGCCTCGCGGGAGATCGACGTCCTCTTTTTCGAGGGCGAGATACGCCGCGTCGTCTTCCGCGGAAAGGCATCGGGCGTCTACGTCTTCGCTTCCGACGAGACGCCGGCCGAGGACGCCGCCGCGGCGCCACGCGAGGG
>WJLY01000245.1 GCA_014728245.1 Candidatus Effluviviaceae Genus IV sp. | reverse complement strand
GTACTCGGACATCCGGAGCCGATTGGTCCCGCCGGCGGCCTGGGCGGCCGGGGACAGCCCCGACGTAGTCAGCGTGCCGGACCTCTCGGGCTGCAGCATCAGGCTGGCGAGGTGTCAGGCGGCCCGACTGGGCCTCGAGCTGGTCTTCGAGGGCACAGGGCGTGTCGATTCCCAGTCTCCCAGGGCGGGAGCCAGGGTCGAGCCGGGAAGCAAGGTGATGGTGAGTTGCAGACCATGACTGAGGCCGGAAAGCGGAGCCAGAACTCGCGGAACGGACGCTCTGTCCCGCGCTGCGCGCGGCCGCTCCCGCTGCTCATCGCTGACGCGGGCGTGGAGACGCGCGGGGCGCCGCCGGGAGTCGAGGTCTCCTCGGTCGAGTACGACTCGAGAAGGATCCGTCCCGGAGCGCTCTTCGTCGCCGTCCGTGGATTCACGGTCGACGGGCACGACTTCGTCAGGGACGCGGCGGCGCGCGGAGCCGTCGCCGCCCTGGTAGAGCGACCGACCGGGGTGGAGGGACTCCGAGAGGTCGAGGTGTCCGATACCAGAAGGGCCATGGGGCCTATCGCCCACGAGTTCTACGGTCGCCCCTCGGAAAAGCTCGCGACGCACGGGGTCACCGGAACCAACGGGAAGACGACGACGACGTACTTCATTGACTCGATCATGCGTGAGGCGGGCATGACAACCGGCGTGGTGGGAACGCTGGGCTACCGCATCGGGGACAGGATCGAGAAGGGCGAGCGGACGAGCCCCGAATCGCTCGACCTCGCCAGGCTTCTGGCGACGATGGCCGACGAGGGCGTGGAGTCTGTCGCGATGGAGGTCTCCTCTCACGCGCTCGCTCTCTCGCGTGCGACGGGCGTCCGCTTCGACACCGCGACATTCACCAATCTCTCCAGGGACCATCTCGACTTCCACGGGACGTTCGCCGAGTACAAGCGGGTGAAAAAGTCGCTCTTCGAAAGCGTGGAGAAAGAGGCGGGCAAGCCGGGTTGTTCGGCGGTCGTGAACGCCGCCGACGACTTCGGCAGAGAGCTGATCGCGCATCTGAGGTCCTCTGCCGCCATCGAGGTCCTGACCTACGGCGCGGCCGACGGGGACGTGAGGGCGGAGGACGTGGAGAGCACGTCGTCCGGAACCCGCGCGGTCTTTAAGACGCCTGTGGGAAGCGTTCCCGTTCGCCTGAGGCTGGTCTCCGCCTTCAACGTGATGAACGCCCTGGCCGCCATGACCGTGGCCGTGTCGCGCTCGCTACCGCTCGAGACGGCGGCGGAAGGGCTCGCCGGTCTCGCCACGGTCCCGGGGCGCCTGGAGCTCGTGGACTCCGGTCAGCCCTTCGCAGTAGTCGTCGACTACGCGCACACGCCCGACGCCCTGGAGAAGGTCCTTTTGGCGATCCGGGGACTCAGGCCTGAGCGCGTGATCACCGTCTTCGGGTGCGGCGGTGACCGTGACAGGGGCAAGAGGCCGATCATGGGTGAGATAGCGGTCACCAACTCCGACGTGGTCATCGTCACCTCGGACAACCCCAGGACGGAGGAACCGCTCTCGATCATCGAGGAGATCGTCGAGGGCCCCGGGCGAGACACGGAGAAGGCCCTGGTGGAGGTCATCGAGGACCGGCGCGAGGCGATCGGTCGCGCGATATCGGTGGCCGCTCCGGGCGACGTGGTGCTGATCGCGGGCAAGGGACACGAGAACTACCAGATCGTGGGAACCGAAACGCGCCACTTCGACGACAGAGAGGAAGCGATCGAGGCCATACGAACGTTGTCGTGACGAGCGCGGGCGGTCCAGGGACGCCGCCCGAACCGCGGACTCGACGCGACCCACGGTTGAGTTGTGGCCACCGGATACCGATGCGGGACGTGGCACGGGTTGAGGGCACGAAGCGGATGGAGAACGTGACTCTGAGAGAAGCCGGCAGCGCGATCAACGCGGACTCGGGAGAGCTTCCCGGTGTTCCCGTCGCGGGAGTGTCGATCGACTCGAGAACGGTCGGCGCAGGTGATCTCTTCTTCGCCATTCCCGGCGAGCGCTACGACGGGCACGAGTTCGTAGACGCGGCGCTCGACGGGGGAGCGGTCGCCGCCGTCGTGTCGAACGACGCGTCGATGTACCCGGGAGAGCCCGGCGCCAAGGACGCGCCCGGAGGCCTGCTCCTGCAGGTGCCGGACACCATCGCCGCCCTCCAGGAGCTCGCGGCCTGGTACAGGGGCCGCTTCGACGTTCGGGTAGTGGCCGTAACGGGAACGAACGGCAAGACGACCACCAAAGACATGGCGGCCGCCGTCCTCTCGGCGGAGATGCCGACCGCGCGCACCGAGGGGAACCTCAACAATCACATAGGCGTTCCCCTGACGCTGCTCGAGCTCTCGAGCGACGACAGGGCGGCGGTCGTCGAGATGGGCATGAACCACCCGGGCGAGATCCGAAGGCTGGCGGAGATAGCGAGACCTCATGTCGGGGTCATCACGAACGTGGGAGAGGCGCATCTCGAGACCATGGGAACGCTCGAGGCGGTGGCCGAGGCGAAGGGAGAACTCCTGGACGCTCTTCCGCCCGACGGCGCGGCCGTCCTTAACGCGGACGACCCTAGGATCATGGCCCAGGCCGGGAGAAGCGCGGCGAAGGTGACCACCTACGGTCTTACGGAGGACGCGGAGCTTCGCGGCGCCCGGATCAACGAGCGGTTCGGCCCCGGCGTCGCGGCCGTCGAGTTCGAGATCGACGGCGACGGGAAGGTGGAGCTGCCGGTGCCGGGCAGGCACAACGTGTCGAACGCTCTCGCGGCTCTGGCGGTCGGCGACGTGATGGGCGTCGACCGGGAGGCCGGCATCAGGGCGCTCTCGACCTTCAGGTCGAGTCCGATGCGGATGCGGATGACCACGGCGGGGCGGTGGACGGTACTGAACGACGCCTACAACTCCAATCCGGCGTCGCTGGCGGTGGCTCTCGAGACCCTCGCCGGGATCGCGGACACGCGGCCTTCGGTCGCGGTCCTGGGCGACATGCTCGAGCTGGGCGCGCGGAGTCCCGAGGCGCACCGCGACGCGGGCAGGAAGCTCGCGGAACTGGGCGTGGGCCACGCGCTCCTCTACGGGAACAAAGTATCTCATATGAGAGAAGGCGCGATAGAGGGCGGAATGCCGCCCGCGAATATCAACGTGTACGAGAGCAAGGACGCGCTCGCGCGGGAGCTTGAGGAACTCCCCGTGCGGGACGCGGTCGTTTTGGTCAAGGGGTCGCGCGATATGCGTATGGAGGAAGTGGTTGAGTTGCTGGTGAAAGAGGCGCCCGCCTCCTGAACCGGCGGAGCCACGGCTCTCCATCGGAAAAGGGCTGTCATGTTCTATCATCTCCTTTATCCCCTGCGGGACTACATTTCTGTTCTGAATGTGTTCCGCTACATTTCCTTCCGTTCGGCGTACGCGGCGGTGACAGCCCTGCTCATAAGCTTCCTCCTCGGCCCCATCTTCCTCCGTTGGCTCAGGCGGCGCAGCCTGACCGACGGAGCGCGCGAGTTCGTGCCCGACTCCCACGCGGTCAAGGTCGGAACGCCGACGATGGGCGGGCTTCTGATTCTCGTGGCCACGCTCGTGCCGACGCTCCTGTGGGCGAGGCTCGACAACGACTTCGTATGGATCATGGTCGTGGCCACGCTGTGGCTGGGGGCGGTCGGTTTCACGGACGACTTCCTCAAGGTCGTGAGGAAGCGCCGCAAGGGCCTGGTCGCTCGCTACAAGCTGGCCGGCCAACTCGGGCTCGGGCTGGCGATCGGCCTCTTCATCTACTACAGCGGCATAGTCTCGAACGCTACCGACGTCCAGCTCCCGTTCTTCAAGGACGCGGTGCTGTCGCTGGGTGCGCTCTACGTCCTCTTCGTGATGCTGACGATAACGGCCAGCTCGAACGCGGTGAACCTGACCGACGGACTGGACGGCCTCGCCATAGGGCTCGTGCTCCTGTGCACGCTGACCTTCGCCGGTTTCAGCTACGTCACCGGCAACGTCCGGTTCAGCGACTATTTGAACATCCCCTACATAGCCGGCACGGGCGAGCTGACCGTCTACTGCGCGTCGCTGATCGGCGCTTCTCTGGGGTTTCTCTGGTTCAACGCGCACCCCGCCGAGGTCTTCATGGGCGACACCGGCTCGCTCGCGGTCGGCGGCGCGCTGGGGACGCTGGCGGTCCTCATCAGGAAGGAGATCTGGCTGGTCATCGTGGGCGGCGTATTCGTGCTGGTCGCCGCCTCGGTGATCATCCAGATCCTCTCGGTCAAGCTGAGAGGCAGACGGGTCTTCCTGATGTCGCCGCTGCACCACCACTTCCAGCAGAAGGGGTGGCCCGAGTCGAAGGTGGTGGTCCGGTTCTGGATCGCCGGGGCGCTCTTCGCGCTACTGAGCCTGTCGACGCTCAAGCTGCAGTGAGGCGGCCGAAGAAATGAAGGAAGAGACATGATAACCGGCTGGGCAGACGAGAAGCGGAGCGCCTCCCCGAAACAGGGCGGCGCCGCGGCAGTGGCCGACGACTGGACCGGACGCCGCGTCGTCGTTGTCGGACTCGCGAGGAGCGGGCGGGCCGCGGTGGAGCTTCTCCTTTCCGAGGGAGCCCGCGTCACGGCGACCGATGCGAAGCCGGCGGAAGAGCTGGCCATCCCGGTGGACGAGTGGACCTCGGCCGGCGTGCGTCTCGAGCTGGGCGGCCACCCGGCGGGAGTGCTGCACGGAGCGGAAACCGTGGTTCTCTCGCCGGGTGTGCCGTCGGACGCGCCCGTCGTGGCGGACGCGCTGTCCCGGGGGCTACCGGTGATAGGCGAGCTAGAGCTGGCGTACCGGCTTTCGTCGGCGACGTGGCTCGCGGTGACCGGCACGAACGGCAAGACGACGACGACCGCGCTCCTGGGAGAGCTGATGTCGCGGAGCGGGCGCCGGACGGCCGTTGCGGGGAACATCGGCGCGGCAGCGTCGGGCGAGATCACACGGGTTCCGGAGGACGGGTACGTCGTGGCCGAGGTGTCGAGTTTCCAGCTCGACACGATAGACACGTTCGAGCCCCGCGCGGCTCTGCTTCTGAACATCACCGAGGACCACATGGACAGGTATGACTCGTTCAGAGCGTACGCCGAGTCGAAGCGGAGGATATTCGAGAACCAGGGCCCGCGGGACTACGCCGTGCTCAACATCGACGATCCTCTCGTCGCGGAGATCTCGCGCCTGCTGGAGGCCACGGTCGTACCGGTCAGCACGAAAACGGAAGTGGAGGGCGGGGTCTTCGTGAGAGACGGACACATGATCTCCCGGGTGCGCGACAGCGAGCGGACGGTGATCCCGGTGGAGAAGCTCGGACTGCCCGGGCCTCACAATCTCGCCAACGCGTCGGCCGCTGCGGCCGCCGCGATCGCCATGGGCGTCGACGTCGAGGCCGTGGCGGACGTGCTGGCGGGGTTCCGGTCGCTGCAGCACCGAATGGAGCCGGTGGCCGAGAGCGGGGGCGTGCTCTACGTCAACGATTCGAAGGCGACCAACGTGGAGTCCGTGATCTGCGCTCTCTCGACGTACGACCGTCCCATCGTGTGGATCGCCGGCGGGAGGGACAAGGACGCCGACTTCGGGGCTCTCGCGGGACTCGTGTCCGAGAGGGTCAAGGTCGCGGTTCTGATCGGCGAGGCGGCGCCCAAGATCGAGCGTGCGCTTCGCGAGTCGACCTCGTTCGAGAGGTCGGGCTCGCTGGAGAGCGCTGTTGAGAAGGCGGCCGCCGCGGCGGCGCCGGGAGACGTCGTGCTGCTCTCGCCGGCGTGCGCGAGCTTCGACATGTTCCGCGACTACGAGGACCGCGGCGACAGGTTCAGGGAGGCGGTGCGCGCGCGGGTGAGCGCGCGGGCCGGAGCCGGGGGAAGCGGTCCCGCCGGGGAGGGAGTGTGAGAGGCGCCGTTCAGAGCGACAGGGGGCTCATCTGGGCCACTCTCATCCTGGGGCTCGTGGGGATCGTCGCGGTCTACACGGCCAGCGTGCACATAGCGGAGCACAGCTTCGGCGGCAGCCACGTGTTCCTGAAGCGGAACGCGGTGCGCGCGGTCGTCGGGCTGGCGGCGCTGCTTTTCGCCTACCGGATCGACTACCGGTCGTACCGAAGACACGCGACCAAGGCCGTCGTCATGGCCATCGTGCTTCTCGGCCTGACGCTCGGTCTCGGAACCGCCATACGAGGCATGCGGGCCAGGCTGTTCATGTTCCAGCCGGGAGAGCTCGCGAAGCTGGCGCTTGTCTTCTACATGGCCGACGTCATGGTGCGCAGGAAAGGCGAGCTGGAGGGCTTCAAGTACGGCGTGCTGCCTCGCCTCATCCTGGCGGGGATCGTGATCGGGCTCATACTTCTGCAGCCGGACTTCGGCAACGCTCTGGCGGTAGCTGTGCTGACGCTCATCCTGCTCTTCCTGGGCGGCGCCAGGCTCACGCACGTCGGAGGCCTGGCGGCGCTCGCGGGGATCGGGGGCTACTTCGCCATCAAGACGGTGCCGCACATCATCGAGCGGTGGCAGGTCTGGAGGGCGTCCTACGACCTCTCCCTGTCCGGGCTCGACACCGAGGGCGCGGGATACCAGATCTACCAGTCGCTTGTGGCGCTGGGGTCAGGCGGTCTCATCGGGAGAGGAGTGGGGGAGAGCATGCAGCGCGCGTTCATCCCGGACCCCTACACGGACTTCGCGTTCTCGATCTGGGGCGAGGAGCTGGGTCTTCTGGGGACGATCGGGGTGGTCGCGCTCTTCGCGCTCGTTCTCTGGCGCGGGCTTCGGATCGCCAAACGCGCTCCGGACGAATACGGGACGGTCCTGGCCGCGGGTCTGACCGCGATGATAACGGTCTACGCCGTGATCAACATCGGAGTGGCCACCGCGCTCTTCCCGACGACCGGGCTGCCGCTTCCCTTCATCAGCTACGGCGGCTCGTCGCTGGTCGTCAACATGGCGGCGATCGGTGTGCTTCTCAACATGTCGAAGCGCGTGGTTCCGGAACCGGGTTCGGTGTCGAGTCTCCGGATTCCCGTGAGGAAGCGCGGCGCGCACGCGCGGAAGAGGAAGAAGGAGTGACCGGGCGAGGAGCGGCCGGGGCGACGCGAGGGAAGGGCTTGAGAGTGATGATAGCCGGCGGGGGAACCGGAGGGCACATCTTCCCGGGCATAGCCATCGCCGAGGCGATCGAGAAGATGGCGCCCGGCGCCGAGGTCTTCTTCGCAGGACGCAGGAACTCGCTCGAGGAGAACGTGGTCGGGAGAACGGGCAGGAGGTTCGTCGCGGTGCCCTCTATGGGTTTGAGAAGGAGAGCCGACCTCCGGAACGCGGGCGTTCCGTTCGCGTTGGCGGCGGGCTACGTCACCGCTCTGGCGGCGCTTCTCAGGAGACGGCCGGGCGTAGCAGTGGGAACGGGCGGGTTCGTGAGCGTTCCGCCTCTTCTGGCCGCCGACACGCTGGGTGTACCCATTCTCCTGCAGGAACAGAACTCCTATCCGGGCCTGGCCACCCGCGCGCTCGCGAGGAGGGCCAGGGAGGTGCACGTGAGTTTCGAGGAGGCGGAAAAGAGCCTGCCGGCCGCCCGCAGAGTGGTGCTGTCGGGCAATCCGGTCCGGGAGGACCTGGGTACCGTGTCCCGGCGGGACGCCCGCGCGGCTCTCGGTCTGTCGGACGATTCGACCGTCCTTCTCTCGATCGGCGGGAGCCGGGGGGCGCGCCGTCTGAACGAGGTGCTCGCGGGCGCCGCGCCGCGTCTCGCTGAGCTGGGCGTTGAACTCGTGGCGCAGACCGGCGAACGCGACCTCGAGCTCGTGAGGGACGCCGCGGGCCGGGCGACGAGGGCGGTCGTCGAGCCCTTCTTCGAAGACATGGCGACGGTCTACGCCGCGGCTGACCTCCTGGTGTCGCGCGCCGGGGCGACGGCCATAGCCGAGATCAAGGTAGTGGGCAAGCCCTCGGTGCTCGTTCCGTACCCTTACGCCACCGAGGGGCACCAGACGAAGAACGCGGAAGCCATGGAGCGAGCGGGCGCATCGGTCGTGGTTTTCGACTCGGAGCTTACGGCCGACGTGCTCGTCTCCCTCGTGAGGGAACTCACCGGGGACCGGGGGCGCCTTTCGGCGATGGCTGACGCTGCCAGGAAGCTCGCGCGGCCCGACGCGGCTGACCGGGTCGCGCGAGCGGTACTGGAACTGGGGGGGAGCGAGGCCTCATGACGATGTTCGGGCGCGTGAAACACGTGCATCTGGTCGGGATCGGCGGCGCGGGCATGAGCGGCATCGCCGAAGTGCTGGCCAACCTGGGCTTCGTCGTGTCGGGGTCCGACCTCAAGCGCAGCGATACGACCGAGCGGCTGGAGAAGCTGGGGGCCGTGGTTCGGTACGAGCACGCGTCGGAGAATGTCGAGGGCGCCGACGTGGTGGTGTACTCGTCGGCGGTGTCCGCGGACAACCCGGAAGTCTCGGCCGCGAACGAGCAGATGATACCGGTGATACCGCGGGTCGAGATGCTCGCGGAGCTCATGCGGATGAAGTTCTCGGTGGCCGTCGGAGGAACGCACGGCAAGACGACGACGACCTCGCTCATATCGGCGGTTCTCTCCGCCGGCGGACTCGATCCGACCGTGGTCGTAGGCGGGAAGCTCAAGACGGTCGGCAGCGGGGCCAGGCTGGGCGCGAGCGAGTACATGGTCGCCGAGGCGGACGAGAGCGACGGGTCGTTCCTCAAGCTCTCGCCGACGATCTCCGTCGTGACGACGATAGACGAGGAGCACCTCGACTTCTATCAGGGGCTCGAGGAGATAAAGGACGCGTTCACGAACTTCGCGAACAGCGTCCCGTTCTACGGTTGCTCGATCGTGTGCCTAGACCAGAAGAACGTCCAGGCGATCCTGCCCGACGTGAAGAGGCGGGTGATCTCGTACGGCCTCGACGCGCGCGCGGACGTGCGGGCGAGCGCCGTTCAAGCTACTTGCGACACCACCAGGTTCACCATCGAGGTCGAGGGTCGGGAGCTGGGCGTCATAGAGATCGCGATGCCCGGTCTGCACAACATCTACAACTCGCTCGCGGCGGTGGCCGCGGGCCTCGAGCTGGGCGTTTCGTTCGACGACATGGCGCGGGCGCTTAGCGATTTCGAAGGCATATCCAGGAGGTTCGAGACAAAGGGGGAGGTCAACGATGTGCTTGTTCTGGATGACTACGGGCACCATCCGGCGGAGGTCAAGACGACCCTCGCCGCCGCGGCTTCGCGATGGAACCGCAGACTCGTCGTGCTCTTCCAGCCTCACAGATACACGCGGACGCAGAAGCTCGCCGACGAGTTCGGGCGCAGTTTCCACGACGCCGACGTCCTCCTGGTCGCGGACGTCTACCCGGCAAGCGAAGAGCCGATAAAGGGCGTGACCGGGAACACGATCGTGGAGGCGGCCAGGCGGCACGGCCACGGCAACTGCGAGTTTGCAGGCGATCTCGACGCGCTCTGCGAGCGCGCTCTCGAGATCGTGGAGCCGGGGGACGTGGTAGTGACGCTCGGCGCCGGCGATATCTACAAGGTCGGCGACAGGCTGCTGGAGCGGATCGGCCGGAAGTCGGCGTCACGCTCTTGAGACAGGGGCGTCGGGCCCGGCGACCGGCTTCGGATGGCCGCCCGGACCGGAAAGAAGTGCCGGCCCGCGCAGGCTGAGAGAACAGGCGCGGCGCCGGAGGAAGGCGGCCCAAGCTGACTGAGGCAGTGCGCCCGCTCAAGCCGGCACACGCGCGGAGCCGGCGGGGGGAAGCGCAAGCCGGCGCGGCAGATCACACTCAAGGCGGGAACGGACGGCAATGGAGCTTCCGGAGCACTTGATCGATCGTCTGAGCGACCTCGCGCCTGATGGGGTGAAGCTCAGCGAGCCGATGGCGCGGCACACCTCGTTCGGGCTCGGCGGTCCCGCCGACGTGCTCGTCGAGGCGCCGGACGAGCGGGCCTTCCGGGAGTGTCTCTCCGCCCTCGCCGAGGAGGAGGTTCCGACGCGGGTTCTCGGGCGCGGAACGAACGTCCTGGTGAGAAGCGGCGGGATCGAGGGCGCGGTTCTCATCACCGGGAGCGCGATGAGCCGCATGGAGCGCGACGGGCTCGAGGTCTCAGTGGCGGCGGGAACGCCGCTCTCGAGGCTTCTCGGCTTCTGCGCCGGCGAGGGACTCATGGGAATCGAGGGCCTTGCAGGCATCCCCGGCAGCGTGGGCGGAGCGCTCGTGACGAACGCGGGGAGCCACGGCGTGGAGTTCGCGGACGTCGTACGCGAGGTGACGGTCTTCGAGCCGGGAGGAAGCCCGAGGACACTGGGCCGCGACTCGCTGGACGCGGGCTACCGTCGCTCGACACTGCCTCAGCGCGTCGTCGTCCAGAACGTGAGGCTCGTTCTGGAGGAGGGCAATCCCCGTGAGATCGAGGCCCGGCAGCGGAGTTTTCTCGACAGGAAATGGCGAACCCAGCCCTGTGGGATGCGGAGCGCGGGCTGCGTCTTCAAGAACCCTCAGGGAGAGCCCGCTGGACTCCTGATCGAGAAGGCCGGACTCAAAGGCAGACGCGTGGGAGGCGCAGTCGTCAGCGACCAGCATGCGAATTTCATCCTGAACGACAGAGGAGCCACCGCGGACGACGTCGAGGAGCTCATCCGCGTCGTGCGTGAGACCGTGAGAGAAGAGACCGGGGTGGATCTGGAGCTGGAGATAGAGATTCTCGGAAGAAGGACCAACTGACGTGGTGACAACCCGGAAGAGATCCGCCGCAGCGCCTCGCGCCGGCGCGAAGAGGGCGGCACCCGCGGTCCGCGCGCGGAAGAGCGC
>WJLY01000244.1 GCA_014728245.1 Candidatus Effluviviaceae Genus IV sp. | reverse complement strand
CGCCCGGACGCCCTCCTCCGCAAGGTCCCCGCCGACCGCCGGTTCGTTGCGGACCGGGCCGGGATCGTCCAAAGCTGGCTGCGCCGACAGGGGCGTGGCTGCGAGTGCACATGGAGCACGATCTAGGCTCTCTGCCGCTGACCCGACCTAGACCGAGAACCAGTAAGTC
Source organism: Candidatus Effluviviaceae Genus IV sp. (assembly GCA_014728245.1). Lineage (GTDB taxonomy): Bacteria > Joyebacterota > Joyebacteria > Joyebacterales > Joyebacteraceae > WJLY01. Next base: position 14,318 of record WJLY01000244.1, on the reverse strand, counting down.
AGCTTCACGAGGAACGTGTTCTCAGGCTCGTTGTCGAAGAGCTCACGGGCGCTGAACTGAGGCGAGAAGCCTGGACCGTGTGAGGATCCGCTCTCGTACGCGGCCCTCCCCTGCTTCCACACCACGTAGAGCGTGCTGCCTGGACGGTACTCCCACCGAAGAACCGCGTTCACGTTCACGGACGTGTACTCGAAGTCGTAGTCGCCGATGGAACCCGGGTCGAAGTCGGCGATGCCCTCCGGGTCCTCGAACTCGTAGCTGTCGGGCTCCGCCAGCCTCTTCGGGTTGCTGTACTCACCGACCGTCAGATAGGGCTGAGCGTAGAGCTGCAGAGAGAGGTCTCTCGAGAAAAGTACGTCGGCGCGGAGCGTGAGGTCGATGGTCCGTCGATCCAGCTCGGCGAAGACGTAGCTCACGCTCCCTACCCCCTCGCCCGGACTCGCGAAGTTCCCGATGAACCCGGCCATCGCGTGAGTCTTGTTGTATCCGGCCTCCATGCTGAGGCCGACGCTGGTCGTCGGAGTCCAGTCCACCTCGACCCCCACACGGTCGGTCGTGCCGCCCGCGTCGTTTCGGTTGAGATTCCCGTTCAGCTCGAACACGAAGTCCTTCCTGCCGTCGGTTCTGACGCCCCACCAGCCGAAGTAGCCACCGGGCGTTTCCATCAGCGGACCGCGCTCGCCGTCGTACGTCCGCGTCAGGTACTTGTTCGAGCAATACGGGTCAGCTCCGACCCCGAACCAGGCGGTCCAGAAGCTGTTGAACTGCATCCAAGCGTTCGTGTTCCCTCCGACGCTGGTCGGGTGTCCTGAGCTGTAGGACCAGACTTCCTCTCCGGACTCGATGTCGTAGCCCGCGTTGCCAGCGTAGAGCCAGTCGCGCCAGGCGTTCACGTTCACGTTGGCCTGCCTGATGAGCGGGGAGTCGTCCGTGGACTCGTGCGTGTAACCCATCCAGCACCTGGCGCCTATCTCATCGTTCGAGTGCAGGAAGCCCGCATCGTTCAGGTCCAGCTTGTCTGTCTCCCACATGCCGGTCACGACGCCCTGAACCGTGCCGCCCCGCTTACTTAGGCCCAACCATCCGCCGGTACCGTGGAGCGGCTCGTGCACCATGTCCGGGTCGGACTCAGATTCCTTCGGGTCGACCATGGAGCCGACGAACGAACCGTCGATCGAATACGAACGGTCGGCAAAGAACAGGCTGAAGTCGGCTCCCGTAACGTAGGCGTTTCGCGTGGCGTAGCTCCCGTACTCGTCCCTCTCGTCGGGCTTGAGCACGGCGGTCTGCGTGACGTTGAACCGCTGCTTCCCTTCGTTGAACTCCTTGCCGAAGCGACCCACGAAGAACTGCGTCGTCTGCTCTCCGCTCTTGAAGGGGTTGTGGGCCTGCCCCTCCTCCGTGATGTCCGTGAGAGCGTAGAGCGCCGCGACGGATACGCCGCTCGGCGTCTTGCCGGTGAGCTTGCCCGCGGTCCTTATGCGCGCGTTCTCGTCGCCCGTTCCTATGCGGCGCGAGTAGAAGACGTTGAAGGCCTGGTGCTGGTAGTACTGCCTCCCTTCCACGAAGAAGGGCCGCTTCTCCTCGAAGTACGTCTCGAACGGCGAGAGGTTCAGTAGCGCCGGATCCGCCTCGACCTGGCCGAAGTCGGGCTGGAACGTGGCGTTCAGCGTGAGGTCAGACGTGAGACCGTACTTCAAATCGAGCCCGAGGTTGTCGAAGTGATCGAGCTCGTCTTCCTCCCCGACAGCGGCGGGGTCCATAGTTCTGTGCACGACGTAAGGGAGAAGCTCCAGCTGGGCCTGAGGCTCAACGCCGCGGATGCCGCGTATCTCCCCGAATCGGCTGACGAACCCGCTCGTCTCGCGGTCCCAGTTCGCCCAGGAGGTCTCCCGGCCCTTCGAGTGCGTGCGGCGGTAGACGTTGCACCCCCAGGTCATGTCTCCGCCGTTGCGGTAGCGCATGCAGGAGAACGGAATCCGCATCTCCGCGTACCACCCGCGCTCATCGACGTGCGCTTCGGCGCTCCACACGGCGTCCCACCCCGGGTCTATCTCTCCGTCGTTGTAGACGTACCGGTCGCGCTGGACGCCGTGCGGGTTGACGCCGAAATTGTAGGCGGTAGAGTGATCGTGCAGCGTATCGATGTAGAGACTGACCGCGTCGGTGCCGTTCACGTTGTCGCGGCGGCTCAGCTGGCTGGTGATGTTCGAGGGGTCCGAAACCAGGCAGGCTATGGCTACGTAGATCGCCTCCTCGTCGTAAGCGACCTTGAACACAGTCTGCTCGTCAGCCTCGGCGCCGCGCGTCGGGTCCCAGACGCGGAACCCGGTGGCGGCCTGAGCCCTGGACCAGACTTCGTCGTCGAGCTTCCCGTCCAGGGCTACGGCCTCCCCGTCCGCGATCCTGTACGCCTCCACGTAAGGGGCCTCGGTGAGCCGACCGTCGGACGAGCTGCAGAAGCCCGCGCTCCCGTTGGTGGGGTCGAACGAATCGTAAGTGCACGTTGTGATGGCGGACGTCAGGGCAGGCAGAGCGAAGACGGTGGCGGACGTCAGCAATAGCAGAAGGCGTCTCACAAGCTCCCCCCAGGTCTGTGCGAAGCCGCTGGCGGGGGACCTCGCTTATCATCTCCGCTCGTATGATACGGCCGGATGTGGCGGTCCGCCGACGCACTGACTTGGACACGGACCGAGTGGAACTCGTTAAAAGCCGGCCTGGAGCTGGGGCTCACGGCTTCCCCGGGGACCCTGGGCCGCACGGCTTCCTACGGCCCCCTGTGCAAATCACTCGAGTGATTTCGAATTCCCGACCCCCGTTTTGCGACTATACTTGTGACCCCGCTTCCCGCCTAATCCCAGTCCTTGCGGCGTCGCGCCGGCACAGCCCAGAAGCACGGCTTCCCGCCGCATTCCGAGCAGGAGTTCAGCCATGAAGACGAGAATGCTACAGCGACCCCTGGCGGCAGTCCTGTTGGTCTCCCTGTTCCTCGTCGTCCCCGCCGTCCTCCGCGCGGCCGATGAGGTCGAGACTCTCTCCTGGCCCAGGCAGCTCGACGGAGAACAGGGCAGGATTCTCATCTACCAGCCGCAGTTCGAGGACTACACCGGCAACATGCTGAAGGCGCGCGCCGCCGTATCGGTCACTCCGAAGGGCGAGACGGAGCCCGCGTTCGGGTCGATCTGGTTCGACGCCCGGCTCTCGACGGACAAGGACGCGCGGGTCGCCTCCCTAGAGTCGATCGAGATAACCGACGCCAGGTTCCCCAATTCGACGCAGGAGGAGCTCCGCTTCCTGACCGACTATCTCGAAGACGAGATCCCCAGGTGGGAGATGGTCATGTCGATCGACCGACTCGTCGCCGGGATGGAGACTCTCGGAGAGGCCACGGACGCGACGCCCGGTCTGAACCACGAGCCTCCGACGATCATGTACGCCACGGAGCCGACTGTGCTCGTTACGATCGACGGAGAGCCAATACTCGAGGAACTCGAGGGCGCTAACCTCAGATACGTCGTCAACACGCCGTTCTACGTGCTGCAGGACCCCGATACCGACCGATTCTATCTCAGGGGCGGCGGGCACTGGTACACGGCAGACGACATTCTCGGAGAGTGGCGCGTCGCATCGTCCTTGCCCGGGAACGTCTCAGCAGTGGCCGAAGAGGTAGAGCGGAAGGAAAGGGAGAGGACCGAGGAGCTGTCCTCGGATCCCTGGGAGACCGACCCCGCTCTCCTTCTTACCGATGCGCCGGCGCCCAGGATCGTCGTCACCACGACGCCGGCGGAGGTCGTCGAGACGGACGGCGAGCCGATGTTCGCTCCCGTAGAGGGCACGAATCTTCTCTATCTGCAGAACTCGGAGAGCGACATCATCATGGACATCCGCTCGCAGAACTACTTCATCCTGCTGGCCGGCCGCTGGTACACGTCAGACTCCCTCTCGGACGGGGACTGGACGCATGTGCCTCCGGACGGCCTGCCGAGTGACTTCTGGAGCATCCCTCCCGACTCTGAGATGGCCACCGTCCGCGCCAGCATCCCGGGAACCGAAGAGGCCGCCCAGGCGGTGGCGGAAAACCTCATCCCGCAGACGGCCGAGGTCGACCGTCACACCGCGAGCGTCACGGTCACCTACGACGGCGACCCGGAGTTCGAATGGTGCACAGACGAGGTAGCCTATGCCCGCAACACCGACAAGACCGTTCTCTTCGTGGACGACGCCTACTACTGCTGCGACGAAGCCGTGTGGTTCGCGTCGGACTACCCGGACGGACCGTGGTTCGTCGCCACGGAGGTGCCGGGGGAGATCCAGGACATCCCGCCCAGCTGTCCCGCTTACAACGTCCGGTACGTCCATATCTACGACGTAACCCCGGACGTCGTCTACGTCGGCTACACGCCGGCCTATCTCGGGTCATACATCTACGACGGCTGCGTCGTCTACGGCACCGGCTATTGGTACCGCCCATGGTACCGAAGCTACTACTACCCGAGACCGGTTACGTGGGGCTACGGCGCCCACTGGCGACCGTACACGGGATGGGGATTCTACTTCGGCGTGAGCTTCGGATGGCTTGACGTCTGGTTCGGACGACCGTGGTACACGGGCTGGTGGGGCCCCTGCGGCTACGTCTACGGTTACCGGCACGGCTACCACCACGGCTACTATCACGGCTACCACGACGGCTATTGGGACGGCTACCACGACGGGTACTGGGACAGCTACTACGCGGGCTACCATCCGGGGCACCACTCCGAGTTGCACGCGACGGACATCAGGAACCTGTTCGTCAAGAGGCCAAAGGGGATCAGCCGCACGGGCATCGTGCACGAGTATTCGGCCACGGAGGGCGGGAAGCAGCCGCACCCGAAGGGCGACGACGCCAGGGTCGCCGCGCGCCCCGCCAAGCGGGCGCCGAAGACCCCGGAGACCGTCGAGCGGAAGGACCTGATGGAGCGGCAGGTCGCCCGCGAGGCCGCGCGCTCGTACGGAGACGAGGCCGCGAGCCGGACGAAGTACGAGCCCGCAACTCCCGCCGCGGTGCCGGTGAAGGTCAAGAAACCAAAGCCGTCGCGAAGCGCGAACGACATATACGCCGCTCCGGACGGCAAGGTCTACAAGGAGAAGAAGGGCAACTGGGAGAAGGTCGACAAGAGCAGGCGGGTCTCCCCCAGATCGTCGCGGCCCGCCAAGCCCACCAGGAAGGAACTGGACAAGCATCAGAAGGCCCGCCGGCGGGGCGACGAGATGGCGAAGAAGTTCAGGCCCAGGAACAAGCCCGAGAAGCCAAAGGCGCAGGAGCCCAGGCGTCCGGCTGACAAGAAGGCAAAGCCGAAGAGCGGAAAGAAGCCCGAGTCGACCGAACGCTCCCAACCCAAGCGTTCCGAGAGGCGGCCGCCGCCCCGCGCGTCGAAGTGACCGCGCTGAAGCGGGGCTGGGTGCGAGCATTGGCTCGCGGCGGACTGGAAGCTGAAGCAGAGCTGGGACCGGGCAGGGGCTTGCTTCAGATTGTAAATTGGAGGTATGGTGCGGAGGCTCGGTCTTGAGTGACCGGGCCTCCTTGACGTTCAGTGACGCGGAGAGACGAATGCCTACGCCCCATCCTCCTCGAACCGCCGCCTCAAGTACTGGCAGTAGACCGCCCCGGCCGGATTATGCGCCAGAACGCGGTCCTTGGCGATGAGCGTCGTGACGGGCGCCTCCGAGCGCTTGGAGAAGACCGCGTCGTGGCCCACGCAGAGGCCGCAGATCACATTGAGATCGGTCCCCGCCCTGTTCAGAAGGTCGGCCTGCCCCGCCGAGTTGCAGATGCTCTCGCGGCGGTCGGCGTCGATCTGCTCGAGCTCGAGGTCGGCCTTGTCGATGCCGCAGGCCTTGCAGCACACGGACACGACGTCGAAGTGCTTCCTCAGGATCTCGTCGACCAGCCGCGCCTCCTCGGAAAGGCCCACGCAGAACACGAGCCCGATCCTCGTGGCTCCTATCTCGCGCCCGAAGAGGATGATCTCCTCGAGGCGGACGGCCTTCAGGTAGTGACGCCCCTCGATCGCCGTCGCCGCGCGGTGTATCTCGCGAACCTGCGGATCATCATAGAGGGCGCGGTGCTCGTCGGCCGCGCCGAAACAGTCCTGGCCCTCGCTGCACTCCTTCGTCTCGCATCTCGCGCAGCGTGGGGTCACATCCGACGCCACAGGAACTCCTTTCGCCCTTCCGGTTGCTCGAAACAACCGGCCACTCAGCTCGCACGGTGGTCACGAAAGCATACTACGGGAAGCTGCCGAGCGGTGCAATCGACATGAAGACACGCGGGCGGCGAGGCAAGGGAGCACGGTCTTCTCCACGCCGCGCCTATTCATCATTGAGATGGTACTCCTCGTGCCAACCGAATCCCGCCTCGGACAACTGCTCCAGATACTCCAGGTTGTTCTCGACTCCCTTGTCGGCGCGATAGGCCAGCCCGTAGATCACCTGCGCGGTGTTGATGTATCCGCGTGTTCTGATGTCGCCGAGCACTCGCTTCTCCAGGGGAGCTCCCCCTACCCTCCGTGAGACCTCCGCGATCGTGGAGAGGCGTCTTTCGTTCGGTTCGACCTTGCCCCCGTGCTTGGCGTCGATGGCCGCGAGCAGCTCCTCATCGCTCGGTTCCCGATACGAGCCACGGTGTACGACGATATCCCGACCGAGCTTGGGCCGCGGTTCCGGCCTCTCTCCGCGCGGGTATCCCATGCACACCATGACGATCGGGAACACGCCTTCAGGCATGTCGAAGAACTCGCGCAACTCCAGGAAGTGCATGTACACGGTGCCGATGTAGACAGATCCCAGTCCCATCGCGTCCGCGGCGGTACAGATCGACTGCGCGCAGATGATGACGTCCTGGAACGATACCCACCATTCCTCAAAGCTGGACGTAGCCGTGAAGGGGGCGTTCCGCAGCTTCGCCCACCGCGCATTGCGCCGCATGTCGAGACAGAACAGGAGGTCCACCGGAGCCTCGGCTATCTGCTTCTGGCCGCACCCGTCGATGTCGTGCAGCTTCTGCCTCGTTCCGGGATCCTCCACCACTATGATCGAATACGGCTGCATGGCCCCCGTGGCCGAGTGCACGCCGGCGTCCAGCACGGCATTGAGTACGCTCTCCTCGATCGGGCGATCGGCGAACTGCCGAACACTGGCTCTTCCGTGAAGAAGCCTGATCGTCTCGTTGGGATACCCGCCTCTTGACACGCTGACCTCCAATCCTGCGTTCCGGATCTCATCTGCGGGGCCCGATGCTGGGTGCGCTGCGGGTACCCGCCCCGGGCGCGCCCCCGACGAACGCGCTGAGGGCGCCCCGGATGCCCGTGGTGAGCCGAATCCGTATGCCCGCGTTGAGCGGGCTCCGGATGCCCGCGAAGCGGACGCCTCCGCAGTCTGCCCTTTGTTGAGTTTAGACTCAACAGACGCGAGGCAGTTTACGCTTTTCGCATGCCCGCTGACAAAAGATACCTTGCACTGCTATGCATAGATGTGTTATTGTACGGAGGTAGCGCGGTGCTGCCCCGCGCGCCTCCGGGGCCGATCAGCGGCCGGAACGGAGCAGCATCTTCAAGGCCACGGCAACCGAGCGGCAGCGAGATACGCGCAAGGAGTGAGGCCCGTGGACATCCAGAAGGACCTTGTGGCGGCTTCGGCGACTCCGATCGTGCTGTCTCTTCTGCGACACGGCGAGAGCTACGGCTATGCCATCATCAGGAGCGTCCGCGAGGTGTCCGGAGACCGCATCGAGTGGACCGACGGCATGCTCTACCCGGTGCTTCACCGGCTCGAGGCAGCGGGCTTCGTGAGGTCGACCTGGCGCACCGCTGACTCGGGGCGGAGGAGGAAGTACTACCGGATCACGAAACAAGGCGAGGCCGAACTTGCGCGTCTCAGGGAGCAGTGGGACGTCGTCCACGATGCCCTTGGGCGCCTCGCGCAATCCCGGAAGACAGGAGCAGATGATGTTTGACCTGGAGTCGCAGATCAGAAAGTGGCGCCGCCACATCCAGTCGACCGGGTCTCTCGGCGCGCAGGACGTGGAGGAGCTGGAGTCCCACCTCCGCGATGGCATTGACGAACTCACAGGGCGCGGCGTCAACGTCGAGGAAGCATTCCTCGTGTCTATCCACAGGATGGGCGACGCGGCGGCCCTGCAGCACGAGTTCACCAAGGTCTCGACTGAGAGGGTATGGCGCCAGCTGCTCCTGCCCGCGGCCGACGAGCACGCTCGCCGCAAGCACCGCAACGAGATCGCAGTGGTCGTGCTTCTGGTCCTCCTCGGCGGGCTCCTGGCCAAGATCCCCGCCCTCTTCGGGTACTCGGTCGTGGAAGAGAACGCGCTCCTCTACGCCAAGAACGCGGCTCTCTTCGCGTTCCCGCCAGTAGCCATCTACCTCATCTGGAAGCGCGCTCTCTCGCTTCGCTTCGTGGCAGCCGCCGTAGCGACGTTCGGGCTCTTCGCCGTTGCGGTCAACGCATACCCAAGCTACGCGCCCCACCACACCGAGGTGCTCGCGGTGCTTCACGTGCCTATCGCGCTGCTTCTCCTCTTGATGGCGCTCTACGCGGGCCCGGGCTGGCGCAGGGCCGACCTCAGGCTGGACTTCGTGCGGTTCGCCGGGGAAGCGTTCATCTACTCCGTGCTGATCGGGCTCGGCGGACTGGTCCTCGTCGGCGTAGCCGGCGCGATGTTCCAGCTCGTGGGTATCGACATCGTTCCGCTCATCTCGGACTGGATCGCGGTGTTCGGCGCCGCGGGCGTGTTCGTCTTCTCGGCCTATCTGGTGGAGAAGAAGAAGGGCGTCATAGAGACCATCGCCCCCGTGCTCGCCCGGATCTTCACTCCGCTCTTCCTCGTAGTGCTTCTCGCGCTCGTCGTCACGATGGCGCTGACCGGCCAGGCGCCTTCGGAGGACCGCGAGCTTCTGATCATGTTCGATATCGTGCTGGCTCTCGTGCTCGGTCTTGTACTCTACACCATGAGCGCCCGGGACACCGAGAAGCCCGCGGACTGGTGGGACGCGATCGTTCTGGGGCTGGTGGTGATGGCGCTCATCGCGGACGCTGTCGCGCTGTCGGGCATCGTGGGACGCCTCGCAACCTACGGGTTCTCCCCCAACAAGGCGGCAGCGCTTGGCGAGAACGTGGCTCTCATGATCAACCTGCTCCTGCTCGCCGCGGGCTACTTCCGCTTCCTCTCAGGCAGGTTGCGGTACCAGACGGTCGTCGACTGGCAGATGAGTTACCTTCCGGTCCACGCGCTCTGGGCGGCCTTCGTCGCGCTCGCCTTCCCGCCACTCTTCGAGTTCGCGTGATCGCCTTCGGAGAAGAAGACACTACGATGGATCACCTGGAGGCAACGGGCGCCCTCCCCGTCGGGAGGACGCCCGCACGCTCCAGGCAGCCGTGCCTCGAACCGGCTGGAAGCCGGCTGTTCCACATCAGCGATACATCGCCTTGATACTGCCCCAGCTCATGTCTTCGACCGGCGAGTAGAGCGTCGACACCGTCTCTATGATCACCTGGTCGACCCAGGTGAAGGGTGGGATCTCGACTTTGACGAACTCCCTATCGGGGTTCAAGGGAAGCACCCAGCTCTCGACGCGCTGACCGGGCTCACAGGGTACGACCCTGATGAGCTCCCCGTAGTACGGATTGTCCCATGGCGGTGCGACCGTCTCGTAGACGAATGGAACGCCGTCCCCGCCGTATGTGATCTGGACCCAGATGTACTTGTATGGATAGCCATCGATGAAGTTGCATACGAAGAAATCAAGCCTTCCGGGCACACTCTGTGTGTATACCCGTCCGTCGGTGGGGTCCATGGGATCCTCTTCCCAGTACACATCGTACGGGTGGGTGTGTGTGTAGCAGGACAAGTGGAACTCGTGGATGCCGTCCCCGATCCAGTACATGGTATCGGGCTCGTCGTCGTACAGGTCGGAGCCCACGAACTCCCACTCCGCGTACACGGAGAGGGGATCGCCCCTGAACCAGGGTGGGCAGACATCGTGGGCGGCCGCAGGCAAGGCGGCAAGGGCGAGAAGCACGCCCGTCACGCAACAGACTAGCACCTTCAACATCGCGGACCTCCTCTCTGAGACAGCAGCTGCCTGGTCTCAGCGCGGCGGGCCGCGGGTAGATGGGGCCTTGCTCGTGTCGGCGTCTCGCCCAGCGGACGATCGTGGAAGGACTTTGCCGGGGCGGGACAAGCGATGGACCGAGGGACTCCACAGCGTCCCGCCAACGCCGGCATTATACTGACTGGCAGTCGCCAAGTCAAGCGCGATTGCTGAGTGCCATGAACCGGGAGGTATCGGAGCCCCTGGACGACGAGCCTACTTGAGGACCACCAGCCGGCGCGAGTCGCGCGCTCCTCCGCACTCGAGCCGCACGAAGTACACGCCCGACGCCACTCGCTCTCCGGCCTCGTTCCTTGCGTCCCACGCCGCGCTGTGCCGGCCCGGGGGCTTCATCTCGTCGACCAGGATGGCGACGCGCCGACCGGCCAGATCGTATACGGCAAGCTGCGCGTGGCCGCCGGCCGGCAGGAGATACTCGATCGATGTTGACGGGCTTACGGGGTTGGGCGTGTTCTGATAGACGGCGAGACCGGGCAGCTCGTGCGTGGGATCCGAGGGCGCGCCTGACTCCGTGCACCCGATTCCGTAGCAGCCGATCTGCGGGCCGACGACGAACAGGCACTCCGTGAGATCGAGGCAAGGCGAGTCCTCGGCGATCGTGTAGTCGAAGCCCGCCGGGTTGCAGAAGAGCGGGTCGACGCTTCGGTTCCCGTCGACGCCGTCCAGCCCGGCGATGCAACCCACCCAGTCGCCGCCCTGGTTTCCGTAGACGTCGGAGCATTTGAAGTCCGGGGAGACCGCGACGCCCGCCACCGCCTCGCCGGGGCCGCCGAACGCGATTATGCTCTGGGTCGTGCTGTTCGACCCCCCGGTCAGCGAGAGTCCGCTCCCCACCTCCGCGGTGTTCTCGGCGACCGTACAGGCGGTAATACCCACGTTGGAGTCCCTGGACCAGACCGCCCCGCCCTCGTCGGCAGAGTTACGCGAGAACTCGGATCTGTGGAGCTGGAGCATCGCTGAAGAGTCGGCGGACACGGCGCCGCCCAGCGCCGCCTGGTTCCCACGGAGAATGCAGTCGTTCATGTAGACCGCCCCTGAGCTCCCGACCAGCACGGCGCCGCCGCTCCCGTCGGGCACGTGGCCACCCGTGATCGTGACGCCTACGAGCTGGGAGGCCGGAGAGCCGCTGGAACGATAAGTGAGGGCGCGGTGAGGTTCGCGGCCTCCGTCGGAGCAGTCGATGACACAGAGGGTCGGGTCCTCGGACACGGACCGGATGTTTACCCACTTCCCTATGACGTCGACGTCACGGTTGCCCGCCCCAGAGAAGGTCCCGTCCGCGAGCAGGACGTTCGCCCCATCGACCGCGGCGTCGACTGCCGACTCGATCGTCGGGAAGTAACCCGAACCGTCGGGGTATACGAGATAGTCGCTGCAGCCCTCGCCGAACGCGCCCATGAGGACGCCGCACGAGTTGTTGGCCGGGAGGCACTCGGAGGGCGTCGAGAGCGTGAGAACCGTGTCCCAGGGCGCGCAGAAGATCGGGTCAGCCGTGATGTTGCCTGCGAGCGAGAGCTGGTCCTCGATGCACTCGGTCCAGTCGCCCTCAGGATTCCCCCAGATGTCGGTGCAGGCGAGCTGGGGCACGCCGCCCTCGAGGCAGACGACTGCCGACGTGTCGATGTTGGCCGTGATTATCGTGTTCGCAACCTGGGGGAACGCGTTGATGACCCCGATTCCGCCGCCGTGGTTCCCGTAGATCGTGCAGCTCGTGATCGCGGGGTCTCCCTCGTAGCAGCCTATACCGGCCGCGTACGGGGCGGTGTTGTCCAGGATCAGGCAACCATCGATGGTCGGGCTGGAGTTGTAGCAGGCGATCCCGGCGCCTCCGTCGGCGCTCCACCCGCCGCTCACGGTCACATCCTCGAGACGCGACGCCGGCCCTTCGCCCGAGAGAAAAAGGAACCCGCGGTGCTCATCGAGCGGCGAGCCCTCCGCGTTCACCGTACAGACGTCCGGGTCCCTGCTCTGGGAGCGCACGGTCAGCGCCTTTCCGCGGAACGACACGTCGCGGTTGCCGCTCCCGGCGTAGACGCCGTCCTGTAGCTTGATAGTCTCGCCCGCATCCGCGGCGTCTATGGCCGCCTGAATTGACGGATAGTCCCCCGTGCCCGCCGCGTTCAGGATGATGGCAGGGTCGGGGAACATGTTCTTGATGAGATGCTCGCTGGTGTGACTGCCGGAGTGACCGTAGATGTCGTCGACCGCGTACCAACCATTCATGGAGCCGCCCCAACCGTAGTTCAGGTGGATCTGGTCCTGGGAACTCCACACTCGCCACCCGTCGCACGCGAGAGCGTGGCCGGGGTACGAATACGGCATCGGCCTCCCACTGTCGATCTCGCTCTGGATGAGCTGGAACCACTCGGGCGAGGAGTAATCCGAGCCGTCCTCGTAGCTGATCGAGTCGTCGTAGCGGAAGTAGGTTGTAAGTACGTGCGGTCCGCTGGCGAGTCCCGAGTAGGAGGCGTCGTGTCCGTACTGCATTTCGTAGGCGACGCCGACCTCGTAGCAGATCTCCGAGAGCCCGTCGTTCGAGCCGCTCCAGTCGTACTCGTCCGAGAAGACGGCCGAGAGGCTGTCGCCGGGAACCGATCCGTCGCCGGTCCACCAGTAGGTGTGCTGACCGAAGCCGTTCTCGGGCCAGGCGTGGTAGTTCATGACCTGCGCGGTCCCGATGGCGACGCACCCGACCACGCACCGCCCGCCGTCGCCCATCGGGCAGTCGGCGTTGTAGGGCCACTGCTGGTGCCAGCTCGTCGTAAGCAGGGGACCGGAACCGCGGAGCGGCGGCGCGTCACCGCCGCGGAGGTGCTCGTCGAAGGCCGCCGGAAGCGCGCTGAGCCGTTCCCAGGCGGAGCGGTGGTCGCGGGCGAAGGCGTGGCCGCGCGAGGGGGTTGCGCCGACGCTCCCGTACCTGTCGACGAAGACGGCGAACTGCTCACCGAGTCGCTCGCGCACGAGCGCGACGAGACCGCGGGAGGCGTCGGTGTCGAAGTGGCCGGATTCGGAGTAGAGCTTGACCGGCGGTAGCTCGCGGAGCGCTGGAACGACGATGAACCCGTCAGGAACGACGGTGAAGACATAGGCGAGGAACCGGCCATCCTCGGACAGGAGCCCGGCGTCGAACGCGACCTGGGGATCGGAGGCGCCGGCCCAGCCGCCCGTCTCAGAGGCGATGTACGCGGCCCAGTTGCGCGCCACCCTCTGCGCCTCGGCGTCGTCCACGGCGGTCGCGCCGGCTTCAAGCACGAGAGGAACGACGAGCGCGAAGAGGGCGGTCAATACTGTTCTTCGGCAGGAGGTGCGCATGAGGACTCCCTTGCGAGCGGTCAGTTGGATCGAAGGGCCGTCCGCCGGCGCTCGACCGCCGGCTCGAACGGTGTCCTTTGCACATCTCTATTTTACCACGGGGCCTCCACCCGCTCAACCGAAACGCTCGGATGAGCGCACACACGACTGTGGACACTACCCGCAGGAAGCCGATGGTGCAGGCACTCGGGGCGAATCGGGCACCATCCCGGCAGCGAAGGTGGGCCGGCCACCCGTCTCCCGACACGGCTAGCCTCCTTTGCCGTCAACGCCCGGCAATGGTGCACATGGGTCATATCTCCCCTGCGTGGTCCGCGCTACGGCCGCGCTACGTCGAAACGGTCGAGATTCATCACCTTGTCCCACGCCTCGACGAAGTCATGCACGAACTTCTCGCTGCCGTCCTCGCTCGCGTAGACCTCAGCGATGGCCCGGAGCTGGGAGTTCGACCCGAAGATTAGGTCGACGCGTGTGCCGGTCCACTTGAGATCACCCGTCGAGCGATCACGACCCTCGAACACCCCGTCGTCTTCCGAGACCGGGCTCCACGCCGTGCCCATGTCGAGCAGGTTCACGAAAAAGTCGTTCGTCAGCGTCCCGGGGCGCTCCGTGAGAACACCGTGCGGGGACTGCTCGAAGTTCGCGTCCAAGGCGCGCATCCCGCCGACGAGGACCGTCATCTCGGGAGCGGTCAGCGTCAGGAGCTGCGCCCGGTCCAGGAGGAGCTCCTCCGCCGGGACGGAGTACTTCGCCTTCTGGTAGTTCCGGAATCCGTGGGCGACGGGCTCGAGGACAGCGAACGCATCAACGTCGGTCTGCTCCTCTGACGCGTCCGTGCGT
>WJLY01000243.1 GCA_014728245.1 Candidatus Effluviviaceae Genus IV sp. | reverse complement strand
GCCGGCCGGCGCGGCGCGGGCGACGAGAGTGGCGCGGCCGGCGAGGGCGGCGATGGCCATTAGTGTGGCGACGCGTGCGGGCGCCAGGGTCGACCGGCGGGGCGTGCGACGCATCGTGCGCTCGATTCTCAGGGACCACGGGCACGAGCGAAGCGACGTCTCCGTGATCTTCACGGACGATGAGGAGATCCACGCACTCAACCGGGAGTATCGCGGGGTCGACCGCCCGACCGACGTGCTCGCCTTCGAGACGCCTCCTTCTAGCGGGCTACCGGAAGAGGTCGAAACGGTCCTCGGCGACGTCGTGATATCCGTCGACCGAGCGGCCGTCCAGGCCCGTCGATTCAAGCGGGCCTTCGATAGGGAGATCCTCAAACTCACCGCGCACGGAGTCCTGCATCTTCTCGGCTACGATCACGGGCGGAAGAGGGAGCGCGCGGAGATGAGGCGCCTGGAGAACCGCTACGTGAGAACGGCAGTGGAGGAAGGAGCGGCCGGTTGATCGAGTTGCTTCCAGTGCTGGTCGGATTCGCCGTGCTTCTCTATCTGTCGGGCGCGTACTCCGGGTCCGAAACTGCCTACCTGTCCCTGTCCCCCCTCGAAATCGAACAGCTCGACGACAAGAACCTGGTGAAGCGACTGGCCCGCGATCCGGAGAGGCTGCTCGTCGGCGTACTGATCGGGAACACGCTCGTGAACGTCGCGGCGGGCGCTCTCGGCGCCCTCGCGGCTCTGCGGTTCGGCGAGGCGCGTGGTTATTCGCCGGTCTCGATCATAGCGCTCGAGGTAGGGGTCGTGACTTTCGTCCTGCTTGTCATAGGGGAGTTCGCCCCGAAGATGTTCGCGATGCAGCGGAACATGACCGTTGCCAGGCGTAACGCGCCCCTGATCGTCGGAACGCTCAGGGTCTTCGCGCCGCTGGTGGCGGTGGTCGGCGGGATGATCGCTTCGATGCGGGGGAGGCTCTCCGACGGCGAGCGCCCGTTCGTGACCGCCGAGGAGCTGCGGACGATCGTGGCGGTCTCGGGGCGGCGCGGGACTCTGGAAGAAGACGAACGCGACATGATCGACAGCGTCATCGACTTCGGCGACACGGTGGTCCGGGAGGTCATGGTGCCGAGGGTCGACATGCACTGCATCGAGGACAGCGCGCGCATAGAGGACGTGATCGAGAACGCAAAGGCCCTCGGGCACTCGCGTATACCCGTCTACCACGGCGACATCGATCACGTCGTGGGCGTTCTCTACGTCAAGGACCTTCTCAAGCAGGACGTGGTCGGTGAGAACGCCGCGCGCAACGTCAGCCTTCGCGACATAGTGCGCCCCGCGCACTACACGCCCGAAAGCAAGAACGCCGGGGACCTGCTACGCGAGCTTCAGCATCGGCGCATACATATCGCGATCGTGGTCGATGAGTACGGGGGCACCGCGGGGCTCGTTACGCTCGAGGACCTGATCGAGGAGATCGTGGGCGAGATACAGGACGAGTATGACGAGGACGAGAGGCTCGTCCGAGTGGTCGACAGGAACACTGTGATCGCCGACGGCGGCGTCCGCCTTGACGAGCTGGCCGACGAGCTCGAGGTCGAACTCGAGAGCGAGGACGTCGAGACTCTGGGCGGATACCTGATGGAGGCATTCGGGCGCATTCCTTCGGAGGGAGAGAAGACGGAGCGCGCCGGTCTCGAGTTCACCGTGGAGTCGGTCGACGAGCAGCGCGTGACGCGCGTCCGGATCGTGCGGCTGAACGGGGCGGACTCGGAGGAAGGGAAGAGGGAGTAGGGCGAGACGTTGATGACCCTGACGCTCATAGTGATCGGATACGTGCTGTCGGCGTTCTTCTCCGGCTCGGAGACGGCGCTCGTATCGGTCAACTGGATCCGCCTGGAGCACTGGCTCGAGCGCGGCCGCGCGGGAGCCCACACGCTCGAGCGGTTCGTGGCTGATCCCTCCCGGTTGCTCGGCACCACGCTGGTCGGAAACAACATCTCCGTGGTGATGACGTCGTCTCTGGTGTCGTGGGGATTCGCGACCGCGCTCAACGAGTGGCCGCCCGGCGCGGTGGGCGCGCTCTCGACGGCGGTCGTCACGCTTACGATGCTGGTGCTTGGAGAGGCGATGCCCAAGGTGCTCGGGCTCAGGTACGCGGAGGTCGTGTCGCTCCGCCTGGTGCACGCGCTGCGGGTCTTCTACTGGCTCTTCTTCCCGGTCATATGGGTCGTGACCGGGCTCTCCCGGATGGTTCTGAGGCCGTTCGGCGTCAGGGAGGCCACGTGGCGGCGCCGGCTGACGAAAGACCAGCTCCGCCTGCTTCTCACGAGCGAGGGCGAGAAATCGGGCGCCGTCGACGAGCAGGAGACCAGGCTCATATCGGGCATCTTCGAGTTCGCTCTCACGAGCGTCGAGGAGGTCATGGTGCCCCGCACCGATATCGTCGGGCTGTCTCGTGACGCGACCGTGGGGGAGGCGTGCGATCTGGTCCGCGTGCACGGTTTCTCCAGGCTGCCGGTCTACTCGCCCGACAGAGAGATGATAGACGGGATGGTGCACTCGCGCGATCTTCTGGGCGTGCAGAGGGAGCAGCCGATCGCGGAGCTCCTCAGAGCGCTTCCGCACGTGCCGGAAACCAAGACCTGCGACGAGCTCTTCCGGGAGCTTCAGGCGCGCCGGCAACACATGGCCGTGGTCGTCGACGAGCACGGCACTCTGTCGGGAATCGTCACGCTGGAGGATCTGCTGGAGGAGCTGGTTGGAGAAATCGAGGACGAATACGACGTCAGGGAGTCGCTCGTCACGCAGATCGACGACGATCTCTTCATGATCGACGGACGCACGGAGATAGACGCTGTCGAGGACGCGCTCGGCCTCGCTCTTCCGGAGGGCGACTACAACACGATCGCCGGACTCGTGCTGGCGCAACTGGGCAGGATTCCCGAGCCCGGAGACGAGGCGGTCGTAGGACCGCTCGAGCTGAGGGTGGTCTCGGCCAGCGCGACTCGAGTAGGTAAGGTCAGAGTGAGGACCAGATGGAGAGGAAAGAGGGGAAGCCAACTCTAGCCGAGGCGGCGGTGCGGGAGCCCGCCCCGGAGAGCGCGGCGCACCGGTTCTGGCGCCGGCTGCGCAGGAACTTCCTGACCGGGCTCGTTGTGCTGCTGCCGGTCGTGGTGACCGTGTTCGTCCTGTGGCGGCTCTTCTCGTGGCTCGACCTCCTGCTCGGGCGCTACGTGATGGAGTACCTGGGCTACGCGATCCCAGGCGTGGGCGTCGTTGCGCTCTTCCTCATTATCGTCGGCATCGGGGCTCTGGCGAGCAACATACTGGGAAGGCGGCTCATCGGAGCGGGCGAGAGCATCGTGGAGCGCGTCCCGATCCTGCGCTGGATCTACCGCACCACGAAGCAGCTCTTCTCGACTCTCCTCCAGGGGAGGAAGACGAACTTCGGAAAGGTCGTACTGGTGACGTTTCCCTACAAGGGGACCTACAGCATGGCGTTCCAGACGTCCGACGGATCTGACGCGGTAGATCGGGTCCTGGGCAAGCGGATGGTCACGGTCTTCCTGCCGACGACCCCCAACCCTACCTCCGGCTATTTCCTCCTGGTGCCGGAGGACGAGGTCATTCCGCTCGGGATCTCGGCTGACGAGGGTCTCAAGTACATCATATCGGCGGGCGCAATAGCCCGCGAGTGCGACTTCCCGGAACTCGACTGACAGTCTCCGACCAGGCTCACGGACGGGAGCTAACATGCCTGACAGGGCGGACAGCCCCAAGATAGCGCTCGACGCCGAAGCTCCGGTGGACGAGATCGTCCGGGCGCTTGCCGACCGGCACCCGGCCGACATCGCCGCGGTCGTGAGCGCGCTTCCCGGCGAGAAGAGGCGTGAGGTGCTCGCCGAGCTGCCGCCCGACACCGTCGCCGACGTGATGGCCGACCTCGACGAACACGCCCGCGAGGACGTCCTGGAGGTCCTTCCCGCTCCGGAGATCGCCGGCATAGTCGCGGCGCTGCCCTCCGACGACGCGGCCGACATCATAGGCGCGCTCGACGACGAGAAGAGGGCACAGGTCCTGGCGAAGCTGGAGACCGAGGACCGCAGGGACGTCGAGCGGCTGCTCAGATATACCGACGAGTCGGCCGGCGGCATCATGGCGTCGGAGTTCGTCTTCGTCGGCGAGGACGAGACGGTCGACAGGGCCATCGAGATGCTCCGCGCGGCGGCGGCGGAGATGGAGGAGATCCACTACCTCTACGTGACCGACTCGCGGCAGCGGCTGAAGGGGGTCGTGCCCCTCCAGGCCGCGGCGCTGGCCAGGCCCGGCACCAGGGTATCAGACGTCATGATCCGGGATGTCGTGACGGTGACCACCGAGATGGACCAGGAGGACGTGGCCGACGTTTTCCGCAGGTACGATCTTGTCGCCATACCCGTAGTGGACGGGAGCGGCGTTCTCGTCGGCCGGATCACGGTCGACGACATCATGGACGTCATCCACGAGGAGGCCGAGGAGGACATCAGCCTGATGGCGGGCACCAGGGAGGAGGAGCTGCACGAGGAGTCCGTACTCAGGGTCTCCCGCATCAGGCTTCCCTGGCTCGTCATAGGCGCGCTCGGCGGCCTGGGTTCGGCCACCGTGATGCGCTTCTTCCAGTTCTCCCTGGAAAGGGTTCTCGCGCTCGCCTTCTTCGTGCCCGTCATTACCGCCATGGGCGGAAACGTCGGCCTGCAGACGTCGACGATCATCGTGCGCGGAATGCGCGGAGACACGGGGCTGTCCAGCGAAGCCGGACGCCGACTGCTCCGCGAGTGGCGCATCGCGCTGACGAACGCCGTCATCCTGGGCGTGTCCGTCCACCTCATCGTTGGCTTCTGGCTGGGCGACTGGGGGCTGGCCCTGGTCGTGGGCGGTTCGCTGGCCACCGTCATACTGGTGGCGGCGACGCTCGGGACCGTGATGCCGTTCGCGCTGAGGAGCGCCGGCGTCGATCCCGCCGTCGCGCAGGGCCCGTTCGTCACGACTCTCAACGACATCATCGGAATCCTCGTCTACCTGGGACTGGCGAGCGCCTTCATCGAACGGCTGTCGTGAGGAGGAGACGATGGCGCCCGTCAAGTCAAGGGCCGTCGTGCTCCGCCGCCACCGCCTCGGTGAGACGAGCTGCGTCGTCGTGTGTTATACTAGGGACTATGGTAAGGTCAGACTCGTAGCCAAGGGAGTGCGGAAGGGTGGTGGGCGCTTCGGTGCCGCCCTGGATCCGTTCGTCGTGTCCGGGGTGGTTTTTTACCTCAGGCCTGGACGCGACCTCTCGCTGGTGTCTCAGGCCGAGACCGAGCGCGAGTTCAGGTCTATCCGCGGCGACGTGTTGCGCCAGGCTTACGCGGCGGTGGCGCTCGAACTCGTGGAGCGTCTGGTCGCCGGAGAGGCTCCGGACCCCGCTCTCTTTGACGCGGTCTGCCGGACACTCGCCGGGATCGACGCTGTACCGGAGCAGGACCTGAAGACGATCCTGTGGTCGTTCGAGCTTGGTCTGGCCGAGCGACTTGGATACGCGCCGGAGCTCGACAGGTGCGCGTCGTGCGGCCGCGCCGCGGGCGACGAGTCGGGGTTTTCGATCGAGTCGGGCGGCGTCGTCTGCCCGCGCTGCGCGCGGACGGTCCCGGCCTATGGGCCGGACGTCCCGGACTACGGCCCGGACGTCGTTGATGCCCTGAGGACGCTTCGCGCCGGGGCCCCGGGAGATCTCAGGGACGTTTCGGAGCGGCTCGGCGACGAGATCGGGCGGGCTCTTCTGGGGCTCATGGAGCGTCACTCGGGCCGGAGTCTCAGGCTCAGATCGCAGGCGGTACTGGAGTCACTCGAAAGGACGGGGCGTTCGCGCCCGGCGCCCTAGCGAGGCGGCGGGGGGGCGCGACAGCAGCAAGGAAGAGAACGGGGAAGATGCTTTTTCAGGACGTCATACTCACTCTCGAGAAGTACTGGTCGGACTACGGCTGCGTCGTCGTTCAGCCCTACAACTCGGAGGTCGGCGCCGGCACGTTCAATCCCGCGACGTTCCTCCGCTCGCTCGGGCCGGAGCCGTGGAAGGCCGCCTACGTCGAGCCGTCGCGCCGTCCGAAGGACGGGCGCTACGGCGAGAACCCGATCCGCATGCAGCAGTTCCTGCAGTACCAGGTGCTCTTGAAACCCGCGCCTCCGGACGTGCTGGACGTCTACCTGGAGAGCCTCGCGGCGCTCGGGATCGAGGCGAGAAAGCACGACGTGCGCCTGGTGATGGACGACTGGGAGTCGCCGACCCTGGGCGCGGCGGGACTCGGATGGGAAGTGTGGATAGACGGGATGGAGATCACGCAGTTCACCTACTTCCAGCAGGCCGGCGGAATGGAGCTGGAGGTCGTGCCCGCCGAGATCACCTACGGGCTTGGCAGGATCGCGACGTTCCTGCAGGGCGTCGAGAGCTTCTGGGATCTGGAGTGGGCGCCGGGCGTGAGGTTCGGGGAGCTTCAGAGGCAGGAGGAGGTGGAGTTCTCGAGATTCAACTTCGAGGAGGCCGACGTCGAGTTCCATCGCGGCCTTTTCGACAAGTACGAGTCTGAGGCCGCGCGTCTGATCGAAAAGGGCATACTAACTCCCGGTTACGACTACGTGCTCAAGTGCTCCCACACCTTCAACGTCCTCGACGCGCGCGGCGCGATAAGCGTCTCCGAGCGCACCGCCTACATCGCGCGCGTGAGGCGGCTGGCGCGCAGGGCGGCGAAGCTCTACATGAAGCAGCGTGAGGAGCTGGGCTATCCTATGATGGGCGCAAATGCGCCGGGCGGTCGCGAAGGTGCAGACGGGGGCGAACGTACAGACAGGGGCGAAGAGTCGGACGGGGGCGAAGCGCCGGAGTCCGTCGGGGGAGCCGCCGGCGGGGAAGGAGGCCGCGATGCCTAGAGACCTCCTTTTCGAGATAGGAGTCGAGGAGATACCGGCTCCCTACGTGCCCGGCGCGATCGAGGGGCTCGCCGGCGCGGTCGCGCGTGAGTTCGAGGAAGCGAGACTGGCCTACGGGTCGCTGCGGTCCTTCGCGACGCCCAGGCGGCTCGCGGTCATCGTGGAGGGCCTGGCGGACTCGCAGGAGAAGCTCGAACGGCTTGTCGTCGGGCCGCCCGCGCGCATCGCGTTCTCGGAGGACGGAACACCGACCAAGGCGGCGACCGGCTTCGCGCGATCCCAGGAGGTCGAGCTTTCGGCTCTCGAGGTAGTCGATGAGTACGTCCAGGTGACGGTCACGGACGCCGGCCGGCCGGCCCGGGACGTACTCCCCGAGATCCTCGTCGCGTGCGCCGACTCGATACAGTTCCCCAAGACGATGCGATGGGGCGCCGGGGCGCGATTCGCCAGACCGATAAGGTGGCTCGTGGCCATGCTCGGAAACGACGTGCTCGACCTGGAGTACGCGGGAGTCAGCGCGTCGAACAGCACGAGGGGCTTCAGGTTCTGGTCGCCGGGCCCGCACGAGCTCGGAGGAGCCGGGGACTACGAGGATGTGCTCGCGGCGAATCTGGTCGTCGCCGACCATGAGAAGCGAAGGAATCTGATCGCCGACGCGCTCGACGAGAGCGCCGCGGAGTTGTGCGGGGGCCGCGTGGTCGCCAACGAAGGGCTGCTCGAGGAGGTCACGTTTCTCGTCGAGTACCCGACGGTCTTCGCCGGTCGATTCTCTGAGAGATTTCTGGAGCTGCCGCGGGACGTGGTCGTCGCGGCGATGAAGGGGCATCAGCGCTACTTCGCCGTCGAGTCCGAAGACGGCCGCCTCGTGCCGCGCTTTCTCTGCGTAGCGAACGCACCGCCTGACTTCATCGACGACATCAGAACCGGGAACGAGAGAGTCCTCGAATCACGTCTCGATGACGCGGCGTTCTACTGGGAGGAGGACACCAGGACAGGGCTTTCGGACAAGGTGGAGAGCCTGGGCAACGTGGTCTGGCTGGAGGGGCTGGGAACGCTCCTCGACAAGACGCGGCGCCTCGAGAAGCTCGCGTCCTGGCTCGCGCAGAGGTTGGGAGCGGAGGACGACAAGGTGGCCACGAGGGCCGCCCGCTTGGCGAAGGCGGATCTCGTGACCGAGATGGTCAGGGACGGAAAGGAGTTCACCGAGCTCCAGGGGACCATGGGTCGGGAGTACGCGGCCGCGTCAGGTGAACCCGAGGCGGTCGCTATTGCCATCTATGAGCACTATCTCCCACGCTTCGCCGGGGACGACTTGCCTGAGACCGAAGCGGGCACCATCTTGAGTATCGCGGACCGGATCGACTCGATCGTCGGCTGCTTCTCGGAGGGGCTCTCGCCCACCGGGTCGCAGGACCCGTACGCTCTCAGGCGGCAGGCGATAGGCCTCGTCCGCATGATAGACGAGAAGGGGCTCGACCTCGATCTGGTCGAGCTTGCGGGCTCGGCGGCAGCGGGCTACGGCAGGTCTGGCAACGGGTCCGAACTCGAGGAAGAGGTGCTCGAGTTCATCCGGGGCCGTGCGCGCGCCTTCTACATTGAGAAGGGCTACAGATACGATCTGGTCGATGCGGTCCTCGCGGCGTCGCTGGCGGACCTGGCCGGAGTGAGGCCCAGACTGGAGGCGCTGACTCGCTTCCGAAAGAACGCCGACTTCGAGGGTCTGGTCATCGGCACTCGCCGCGTGAGCAACATACTGAAGGACCAGAGTCTCTCCGGGTACGCGCCCGACGCCCTGACCGAGCCGGCGGAGAGGGAACTGGAGAACGAGAGGGCCCGCGTGGAGAACGAGGTCGGCGAGGCGGTAGAGCGGGCCGACTTCCAGGGAGCCGTGTCGGCGCTCCTGTCGCTGCGGCCGACCATAGACACGTTTTTCGACGACGTGATGGTCATGGTCGAGGACGAAGAACTCAGGCAGGCAAGGCTGGGTCTGCTAGCCGAGGTCAGGACGCTCTTCATGCGCATAGCGGATTTCGGGAAGGTGGTACTGGAAGGGGAGGAGACGAGTTCTTGAGGCACGGTCTTGCCGGACAGATGGTGAAACTGGTCGGGAGCAGTATCGCACAAAGCATCACGTCAGACGTCGACGGCAGTCCCGCCGGGCGCATCCTGATGTTCGTCAGGCGCGTCACCGCCCGGCGTGTTCCGGTATTCGTCGCGCTTTCGCTCTTCGCGTCCCTGACCGCTCTTTCGGGAGGCTGCGCGCAGCCGCGCGAGACGGCTGTCTCCAAGGTCGTCATCCTGGGCATCGACGGTCTGGACTGGGAGCTCGTGGACCCGCTCCTCGAGGAGGGCAAGCTCCCGAATCTGGCCGGGCTCGTGGATCGCGGCACGCGGGCGGACCTCAGGTCATTCGAAACGGAGATCAAGTCTCCAATCGTCTGGACGACGATTGCGACGGGCAAGGGCCCACAGAAGCACGGGATCGCCGACTTCCTCGTCGGCGAGGGCAGGAAGCCTCTCTATAACTCGAACGGCTGGCTCTCCAGGCCCGTCTGGGACATCCTGTCCGAGAAGGGCTACACGACCGGCGTCATCAACTGGATGGTCTCGTGGCCTGCGCAGCCGGTCAACGGATACAACGTGACCGACCGGATCGTCTACTCCCCGGAGGACGGATACGACCCCGTAGAGCGCGCGACGTATCCCGAAGAGCTGGCGGACGAACTCGTGCCTCACGGTTGTCCGGTGAGCAGCGTGACGGACGCGGATATCGCCCCACTCCTCAGGGGCGATGAGTGGAAAGACGATCCGACCCCGGCGGTCGAGGGCGCTTTGGAGACGCTGCGAGCCACGTACGCCACCGACGAGACAATTCGCAACCAGGCGACGTATCTTCTCGACTCGAGAGAGCAGCCCGACTTCTTCGCGGTCTACCTGAACGGCGTCGACCTCATGTGCCATTTCTTCTGGGGACCGATGGACCCGTCGAGCGTGGACATGCAGATGGATCCCGCACTGGTCGAGACCTGCTCCGAGGTGATTCCGAGGTACTACCAGAGGATGGACGGCATCATCGGCGACATCCTCGAGCGGATCGACGACGAATCCACGGTGATACTCTGCTCGGACCACGGTTTCCGCGGCCCGTTCAGATCGCCGCAGGGTCTCAAGCTGGGCATCTGGATGCACGGCCCGGTCGGCGTGCTGGTGGCGGCCGGCCCGGGAATAAGTCCGAACGCGGAGGTCAGCGACGCCAGCGTCTTCGACATCACTCCCACTGTCCTCGCGCTGTTCGGTGAGCCGGTCGCGCGCGACATGGACGGGTTCGTCATGGAGGACCTTATCTCCGAGAGCCGGTTGCTCGAGGCGCCGGTGGCCTACATCGACACCTACGAGGGCGGGGCATACGCGTCCCGCGAGGAGGGCGGCGAGGATCAGCCGGTCGAGTCGGCCGTGGATGATGAGATCAAGGAGAGATTGCGATCGCTCGGCTACATAGAATGAGACGAATCCCGGGCTCCACGCTGCTCCTCTTTCTGTCGGCGGCTCTTGCGCTCTCCTTCGGTTGCGCGGGGGAGAACGACGTGGACCGGAAGCTCCTGGTCGTGGGGATAGACGGCGCCGAGTGGAGCGTGATCGAGCCCCTGATGGCCGAGGGGCGCCTGCCGAACCTCCAGGGACTCATCGAGAGCGGCGTTTCGTGCGGCCTCAGGTCGCTCGAGCCGAAGCAGAAATCTCCGACGATCTGGACGACCATAGCTACGGGGAAGCTCCCCGAGAAGCACGGCATAGGGGACTATCTCGACCAGCGCACGGGCAGGCTCCTCACGAGCAACGTGCGCAGCGCGCGCACGGTCTGGGACATCATCGGCAGCGCCGGACGGACCGTTGCCGTCGTGGGCTGGCTCGTGACCTGGCCGGCGGAGCCGTTGAACGGCTGCATGGTGAGCGACTACTTCCGCTACGGGGAGAGGGCGGGCCGCGACGAGCCGGAGAATCTCACGTATCCCGACGACCTCGTCGACGAGATCGAATCGCTTCGGACGACGAGCGACGATGTGTCCGACGACGACATAGCGCGCTTCACCGACCTTGAGGCCGTGCTCTCCTCCGAGGAGATCCAGAGCCTTCCGATCGAGGAGATGCTGGTCGAGATGAACGGGCTCGGGAGCGTAGACGCCATGGTCAAAGCGCTCCGCGATCTCTACGCGGCGGACCGCACGTTCGTCGCCGCGGCGCGGCACCTCATTCGGAAGCGGGACCCGGACGCCACGTTCGTCTACCTGCGGGGCGTCGACACGGCGAGCCACAAATTCTGGCCGGCCGCGCACAGAGGAGAGGTGGGATTCGCGGTGTCGAGATCGGAGGAGGCGGCCTTCGGCCACACGGTCGAGCGGTACTACGAGCACGCGGATGAGATGCTGGGCGAGCTGCTTCAGGAGTTCGGCGACGACGGCACGGTGATAGTGTGCTCCGACCATGGGTTCGAGGGACCGAGGCCGGGCAGGAGGCCCGGCGGAATCCGGGACCACGGTCCCGTGGGCGTGCTGGTCATGGCGGGAGACGATGTGAGGCGAGGCGTCAGGATTGAGGAACAGTCGGTTCGCGACGTCACGCCTACCATTCTGGCGCTCCACGGACTGCCCGTGGCAGAGGACATGGACGGCGAGCCGATCGTGGAGGCCCTGACCGACGAGTTTCTAGCGAGGCATCCTGTCGGGTCGACTGAGACGTACGAGAGCGAAGGGGAGGCTGAATGATGCTCTCGAGGAGACAGAGCGAGAGCATGGGTGACGGTGGGGCGCCGGGTAGCGTCGCGGCGTCCCGCAGGCGAACACGTGCGCGCGCTTCGGCGGCGGGGCGTCGCGCGCCTGTCGTGGCGGCGTTCCTGTTGGCGGCGGGCCTCACGCTGCTTGCCGCGTCTTGCGCGGGACCGGAGGCGGAGACCGGGCCGGTTGACAGGAAGGTGCTGGTCCTGGGCATCGACGGACTCGAGTGGGACATCATGGGCCCGATGATGGAGACCGGCAGGCTCCCGAACTTCTCGCGGCTGGTCGCCGAGGGCGCGTGGGGAGAGCTTCGCTCCCTGGAGTATCTCGAGTCTCCGATGATCTGGACGAGCATCTCGACCGGCAAGCTGCCGGCGAAGCACGGCATCATGGGCTTCACGGCCAAGGGCGGCGGCAGGGGCGGGGTCGTCATAACCGCCGACGCCCGCGAGGCCCGGACTGTCTGGGACATCCTCGGGGAGAAGGGTCGAACGGTGGGTGTGACCAACTGGCTGGTGACCTGGCCGGCCGAGCCGGTCAACGGCTATCTGGTCTCGGACTACATCAAGTTCGATTGGAGGGGGGTAGGCCGCAAGCAGGAGGACACCACCTACCCTCCGGATCTCGCGGAAGAGCTGGAAGACCTGGTCGTCAGGACGGAGGACGTGCCCGACGAGCGCGCCGGCGAGTTCGTCGTGGGCGGCCTGCCGGTGGCGGACGAGTTCGAGAACAGGGTCCGGACGCTCAAGAGCTGCATAGCGGTCGACGAGACCGCGCGGCGAATCGCGTTCCACATGGCGGAGACCCGGCCGACCGACTTCACGGCCGTCTACATGTCGGGCGTAGACTACGTCTGCCATCATTTCTGGGTCGACGCGTTTCCCGGAACCGGCGACCCGGTGAGCGACCGCGAATCGGAGCTCTTCGGGGAAGTGATCGAGCGCTACTACCAGGAGGCCGACAGCGTCCTCGGAGAGTTCCTCGAGCTGGCGGATGAGAACACTACGGTCATCGTGACGTCCGACCACGGGCATTCGGGGCCGAAGCTCCGGGGCGACAAGTACGCCATAGGCATCGCGATGCACGACCCGACCGGCTTCATAGCCCTCTGGGGGAAGGACATCGCGGGTGGCAGGGAACTGAGCGAGCCGAGCGTGCTGGACATCACACCGACGCTGCTCGCGCTCTACGGCCTGCCGGTGGCCGGCGATATGGACGGGCGCGTCCTCGATGAGGCGATCTCCGACGAGTTCCTGGCGCGCCACGCGGTGAGCTCGGTCGATACGTACGAGCCGGACACGTCTGGCATGGAAGAAGACGAGTCCGAGTCTCCGGTCGAATCCCCCGTCGACGATGAGATAAAGGAGCGACTCCGCTCGCTCGGGTACATAGAATAACGGAGGAGGCGCATGCGAACGGACAGATGGCTCATGATCGCGATCGTCGTTGTCCTGGCCGCTTCGGCCGTGGTGTTTGCGATGAAATCCCGAACGCCGGCGCTCAGGGGCAGGCCCGATGTCGATTCGTCGATCGGCTCCCTGTCTCTTCTCGTCATCGGCGTGAAGGGGCTCGACACGTCGATCGTTGAGCGTCTGTCGGAGGAGGGACGCCTACCGAACATCACGCGGCTGATCGAAGAGGGAACGCTCGCGGAATTCGAGACGCTGGACAGGGGACTGGATCCGAAGATCGTCTGGACGTCGCTCGCGACGGGCGTGAGTCCCGAGAACCAGGGCATCGGGGGTACGAGGGTCTCGCCGAGGGGCGAAGTCGTGCCCGCTCCGCTCGTTCCCAAGTCGCGCACCGTCGGCACGCTGTGGACCGCTCTTTCGGAGGCCGGCATGCCGGTGGGCGTCGTCGGGTGGCCCGGAACGTGGCCGGTCGAGGAAGTCGAGGGCGCCATGGTGGCGGACTACACGGTCTACTACCTGGAACGGTCACACGGCGGGGCTCCGAAGAGGCTGGTCTACCCGACCGAGCTTCTCGACACGGTCGACCCGCTAGTGGTCCCTCCGGGGGTCTACAATCGGAAAGACCTGGCACATTTCGTTAACGCCGACGAGGGACTGGGGCTGGAGGCGCTGATCGGCAAGGGCTACGAGGACCTCGCGACCGCCTACGCGGCCGACACTTCGATGCGGGACGTGGCCTTCGCGCTGACCGCCGAGCTCCCGCTCGAAGCCGAGATGGTGACGCTGCCCGGCGTCGAGATCGTGAGCCAGCGCTTCTGGCTCATGGCCAATCCCGACCAGATCGATTGGGAGAACCTGACCGAGATCGTCGACGAGCAGGTGAGGGGACAGATCCCGGCGCTCGGTGACGTGATAGACCGCTTCTACGTGGCGCTCGACGAGGCGGTCGGGGAGCTTCTGACGCTGGCCGCCGAGGACGCAACGGTGGCCGTGGTGAGCGACCATGGTTACGACAGGCTCACGTACGGCGAACAAGGTCAGCCCCGCACGGGCGCTCACATGTACGACGAGACGGGGTTCTGGATCATGACGGGCCCGCGCGTCGCGCAGGGCGTCAGGGTAGAGGGCCGGTCTCTGCTCGACTTCGCTCCTACGCTGGCGGCCGCCGCCGGGATCGAGCTGGGCGACCAGGTCGAGGGTCGCGTCTGCCGCGAGGCTCTCGCAGCCCAGTGATGGAGAGGACGGCCCGATGAAACGTGTTCTGGCAGTCGTTCTCGCGGTCGTCGCCGTGGCGTCGGTGTTCCCCGGGTGCGGCGGCGAGAGCGACGAGAGGGCGCCGTTCACCGGCGACACGGGGAAGAAAGTCCTGATCATCGGTTTCGACGGGCTCGACTGGGGCCGCTTCGAGCGCCTCGCGTCAGAAGGCAGATTGCCGAACCTGGCGGCTCTGGCCGACAGCGGCGCTTCCGGCGTTCTCCGCTCCGTCCCGCCATACGTGTCTCCCACGATCTGGACCTCGATAGCGACCGGCAAGCTCGGCGAGAAGCACGGCATCGGGGGGTTCACCGTCTACGGCGTGAGCGGCGCGGACAGCGTCACGCTGATCAGCAGCAAGGAAATACGATGCAGAACGCTCTGGGAGATCCTGGCGGACTCGGGAATGTCGTCCGGCATAGTGGGGTGGCTCGTGGCGTATCCTCCGTTACCGGTGACCGACTACACCGTAACGTCGAAGACCGTCGCCGCCATGTCTCGTCGCGTCGGCCGCTTCATCATCAAGAGCGACATCCCCCTCGAGGCGACGGTGCATCCGCCGGAGCTGTGGGGGGAGATCGAGCCCCTCGGTACAAGGCCCTCCGAGATTCCGGAGGAGATTCTGAACGGCTACCTCGGAAAGACATCGGGCCTGGAAGACGGCCTGATCGAGGACCGGACCGACTTCCTGGCCGACCGTCTCGCGGCCGACCTGACGGCCGTGGCCGTGGCCGAGAAACTCATACCCGAGAGGCCGACGCGTCTGACGGCCGTATACATGGCCGGCTGCGACCAGATCAGTCACTTCTTCTGGCGCTACTGGGAGCCGGAGTCCTGGAAGAGAGAAGATCAGATCCCGGACGAAGCCGTCGAGGCGTATTCCACCGTCATCGACCGCTACTACGAGAACGTGGATGAGATGGCCGGGCGTATTCTCCGGCTGAGGGACGGCAACACGATCGTGGTCGTCTGCTCCGACCACGGATTCGCGGGGCACCGGGGTCACTCGGGCTTCGAGCCGACGCCCGGCAGAGAGACGGCCTTCGGACAGTACATGCACCGCCAGGAGGGCGTGATCATCGTCCACGGACCGGGCATAGCCGCCGGCGAGCGTATCGAGGGCGCGACGATCCTGGATGTGACGCCGACCGTGCTGGCCGCGCTGGGACTCCCCGCTGCGAGAGACATGGACGGGCGGCCTTTGGCGTCGGCGTTCGAGCCGTCGTTTCTCGACAGGCACCCCATAGATGAGATCGCGACCTACGAGACGGGCGAGCGGGCTGGTACCGAGGCGCCCGCCGAGTCCCCCGTGGATGAAGAGGAGAAGGAGCTCCTGCGTTCGCTGGGGTATATCGACTGATGCAGAGGCCGGCCCCGGTCAGGGCATGCTGAACGACACGTTCGATCCTCTGTCACTGTGTCCTGAGAGGCGCGTTCGATGGCCAGTAGCGAGGGAGAAGTCCAGTGAGACGCCTCGTCTTCATGATAGCTGCGCTCGCAGTGGTCGTCGCCGTCGTTGCGGCGACGCGTCTTTCCAGGGACGAGCGGACGACCATGGCCCCGGCGGGACCTGCCGGAGACCCCGCGAGCGGCGTGATCATCATCGGTGTGGACGGTCTCGATTGGGATCGATTCGAGCGGCTCAGCTCCGAAGGCGCTCTGCCCAACCTGTCCGCCCTTGCCGAGAACGGGACGTCGGGTGTGCTGCGGTCGATCCCGCCGTACGTCTCGCCTACCATCTGGACCAGCATCGCAACGGGCAGAACCGGCGAGGACCATGGAGTCGACGGATTCACGATCTACGGCGTCAGAGGCAGTGAGGATGCGAAGCTCGCCGGGAGCTCAATGATCAAGTGCAAGACGCTCTGGGAGGTGGCCGCGGAGGCGGGCAAGACTTCCGGTCTCGTGGGATGGCTCGTCACCTATCCGCCGCTTCCAGTGCCGGGTTACACGGTGTCATCCAAGGCGGTCATCGCGCTCTCTCACCCGCGAACGCGCGACTCGACAGACGACGTTGAGGAACTGCGGTCGATGGTGCACCCGCCGGACCTGTGGGATGCGATCTCCGGGCTGGGAGTCATGCCTTCTGAGATTCGGGATCGCGAGGTCCGGAGGCACCTGGGAGAGACCGGGAATCTGGAGGGGGGCGGCGTTCCGGACCGACGCAACATCATCGCCGAACGCCTGGCGGCCGACATTACGACGATAGGGTTGGCCGAGAAGCTGATGGCGGAGCGGCCGACGGACCTGACCGCCGTCTACCTGAGAGGATGCGACATAGTCAGCCACCTGTTCTGGCGGTACTGGGAGCCTGATTCGTGGACCCGCGGGAAGATCTCCGCGGAGGCGATCGACACGTATTCGCCGGTGATCGACAGATACTACGCGACCGTTGATTCGATGGTCGGGAGGATCCTCGAACACAGACGTGAGGAAGACGTCGTTCTGGTGTGCTCTGACCACGGCTTCGCAGGTCACCGGGGGCACGCCGGGTACGATCCTCCTATCGAAGGGGAGATGGCGATCGGTGTGAACATGCACCGCCAGGAGGGCGTGATCATTGCAAACGGACCGGGCATAGCTTCCGGCGAGCGGATCGCCG
Source organism: Candidatus Effluviviaceae Genus IV sp. (assembly GCA_014728245.1). GTDB lineage: Bacteria > Joyebacterota > Joyebacteria > Joyebacterales > Joyebacteraceae > WJLY01. The sequence goes on along the minus strand of WJLY01000243.1, from coordinate 11,628 downwards.
GCGCCACCGTTCTCGATGTGACGCCGACCGTGCTCTCGATCCTCGGACTCCCGGTCGCAAGAGACATGGACGGGCGTCCCCTCGTGTCCTTCCTGGAGCAGCCGTTTCTGGACGAGCACCCGATATCCTACGTTGCTACATATGAGACGGGCGACCGGACGACGTCCGACGCGCCCACCGAGTCCCCGGTCGACGAACAGGAGAAGGAACTCCTGCGCTCGCTCGGCTACATCGACTGACGTGGCGGCAAGCCGCGTCCACTGCAGGCATTCCACGAATGGTCTCACGTAGTCCGGCAGACAAGGCAGCCCGGAGGCCGGGGCGCGATGGCGCGGCCACGGATGGCCTTCTGAACCGCTTCACGCGGAGTCCGCTTCTCGCCCCGGCGCTCGTGTTCGTCGCGGCGCTGGCGCTCCGGCTCGTATACATCATGCAGACGAGCGACACACCGTTCTTCGAGACGCTCGGTCTCGACGCGCGCTACTACGATCAGTGGGCCCGCAGGCTCGCGGCGGGCGAGGGGTACGGCGAGCCGTTCTTCATGTCGCCCCTCTACCCGTACTTCCTGGCGGGCCTCTACCGGCTGTTCGGGCGAGACCTGTTCGTGGTGCGGGTCGTGCAGGCTCTTCTTGGCGCTTTGTCGGCTTCCCTGGTCTACGTTCTTGCGAAGGACCTCTTCGACAAGAGGGTGGGGATCCTGGCGGGCCTGGTCACGGCCTGCTACGGCGCGCTGATCTTCTACGACGGCTCGATCGTCATGACCCCGCTCCTTGTATTCCTGACGCTCCTCTGCCTTTTCCTGCTCGTCCGGGCAGACCGGGCGGAGAGGAACGCTTTCCTGGTCGCCGCCGGCGCGGCACTGGGTCTCGCCGCGGTCGGCAGGGCGGCGATCCTCGTGTTCGCACCGCTGGCTCTCCTCTGGATCCTCCGGGAGGGATGGGGGGGCGTCCGCGTGAGGCAAGCCGCGCTCTTCGTCGTCGGGCTGCTCCTGGTTGTGGCGCCCGTGACCGTGAGGAACTACGCGGTGTCGGGCGACTTCATACTCATAACATCCAACGGTGGGCTCAACTTCTACATCGGGAACGGGGAGGTGGCGACCGGGGGATACGCGAAGCCACAGGGACTGAACATCGTCCGTGACCCCGGCGGCGAGAGCATCGCCGAGGCCGACCTTGGGCGCGAGCTGACGCCGTCCGAGGTCTCATCATACTGGTACTCGAGAGCATGGTCCGATATCGGGAGCGACCCTGCAGCCTGGCTCAAACTGCTCGCGAGGAAGCTCTCGTTCGCCGTGAGCTCGTACGAGTTCCCCCAGCTTGAGAACTACGAGTTCCAGCGCAGGTACTCGAGCCTCCTCAAGTTGCCCCTGCCCGGTTTCGGTGTCGTAGCTCCGTTGGGCCTTCTGGGCCTGGCGCTGGCCTTCCGGAGGAAGCGGCCCGGTGTGCTCGGTCTATTCCTCGCCTCGTATCTCGCTTCGCTCGTCGCGTTCTTCGTTCTCGCGAGATATCGGCTTCCGGTCGTGCCGGTGCTTGCTATCGGCGCATCCTACTCCGTGGTCGCCGGATACGACCGACTGAGAGCGGGCGCCGTGAAAAGCGTCCTCCGCGCTCTGCCTGTTCTGGCAGTGCTGGCGTTTCTCGTGAACGCCAATCTCTACTCTGTCGACAGGCAGTCCCCGTATGCGCAGATCCACTACAGACTGGGGATCATCTACGCGGACAGAGGCGAGGACGAGCAGGCGATGAGCGAGTTCGAACGCGCGATCAGGATCGACCCCGATTATCCCAGAAGCTACCTCAACCTGGGGGCGCTTCTCGCGGAGAACGGCAGACACGAGGAGGCAATCGACGCCTTCGAGGAGGTTCTGTCGATCGATCCGTCGTACGCGGACGCGAGGACAAACCTCGCTATGGCGCATATGGCGAGGGGGCATCACGAGAAGGCTCAGGAAGAGCTGGAGCGGGTCCTTGAGGCCGAGCCCCGAAACGCGCGCGCGCTGACACAGCTGGGCGTGGCCCTCTATGGTTCCGGAAGGGAGGAGGCCGCTCTGGACGCGTTGTCCAGGGCCGAGGCGGCCGACGAGGAGGGCACCGAGCGTGCCGAGATCGAGTTCTACCGTGGGATGATAGAGGGGCGCGCGGGCGGGCAGCTTACGGTGGCCGCGGAGAGGGCGATCGCGCGGGCCGACTCTCTGATCCAGGAGGGTAGAGCGGGCGAGGCGGTGGCGGTGCTCGAGGAGGCCGTGGCGATGGCCCCGGACTCGGGCGTTCCTCTTCAGCGGTTGGCCCTTCTTGAGAGGAACATGGGGCTTACCGAGGAAGCTATCTCGCACCTCAGGGAGGCGCTCCGGATCGAGCCTACGGTGCCCCACGGCCACTTCATGCTCGGTCTGCTTCTGAATGAAGCCGACAGGCATGACCAGGCGATTCTGGAGTATGAGGCAGAACTCAGGATTAACCCCTCCTACGCTCCCGCCCATCGAAATCTGGCGGCATCCTATCTGTACCATCGAGCGGAGAGGAACCGCGCGGTGCACCACTACAGGGAATATCTCAGGCTCGGGGGAGAGCCTGTCCCGCCTTTGGGCCGGGCCCTCGGTGTTGCCGTGACGCCCAATGGCTAGGGATTTTGCATTGACACCTCGTCTCCCCGGTGGTATACTTCTCATCGAGTCGGGAAATAGCGAAGACGCCTCGCGTTGACGCCCTCCATTGCCTGTGCGAAACCCAGAGGTTTTGTAAGCGGGTGATTACGCCCTGTTATCTAGCCCCCGAGTAGGGCTGCTTCACGCAACTGGGATTGCGCAACAGGTAGACAGTAGGCTACTCACTCGTTCCCAAGACCCCGGCCGCTCCCGGCGGTTCGCCCCGCTAAGCGGGCGGCGGCAGGGAAGTGAGAAGCAGAGAGACAAGCGAAGGATGAGCTGGATCACCTTCAGCTGTATTGAGGGGGGACAGAGCGAATGAAGAACACATCTGTGGCAGTGCTGGTGGTTGCTCTCGCGCTGGCCATCTCCGCGTCCGCCGCTCTCGCGCGGATCGACGAGATGCCGTACAGCCGGGTACCGCAGCCCACCAGGCCCGAGATGTCGTCCGATGATTTCCGCGGCGCCTACAGAGGCACTCTGTGGATCTTTGACGCGGACTTCTCGACGACCACCGGGGACAACGCGGGCTGGACGGCCTACGATCGGAGTGGGAGTCCGGGCCAGGAGAACCGCTGGCACATCGACACCGTACGGATTACCGAGACATATCTCGGTACGCAGGCGTTCTGGTGTGGTGAGAACAACATCTGCTGGAAGCAGCCGCGCGGGTACGGAAACGACTGGTACCAGCTGCTCTCCAAGGAGCTGACCGGAGTGACCGGCACCGCCGGCGACGCCGTGACGCTCGAGTTCGACCAGCGGTACGCGATGGAGAAGAACTACGACTACGGCTACGTCGAGATCTCCAACGACGGCGGGGGCGACTACACGGTGCTCGCCAGCTTCACGAACGGCGGCCTGAAGGTCAACGGCCTCCCGGTCGACTGGGACGACGCGAACGGCCACGTCAGCTACGACCTCAGCTCGTATGCGGGCGACGACATTGTCCTCCGCTACCGGTTCGAGTCGGACGGGCTCTATTCGTCTCAGGATCAGCCAGACAACACGCTCCACTCCGTCAAGGACGGTGCGTGGGAGCTGGACAATATCCAGATCACGGTGAACGGCTCTCAGACGTTCCTCGAGGACTGCGAGGGCTCTGACACCTGGACGCACGAGGACGTCACCGCGGCCGGCCAGACCGGCGTGTACTTCCAGCGCGGCCAGTACTACGTCAACTTCGAGACCGGTCGCCCCCAGGCGTGCGAGGACAGGGACGTCGGCGAGTGGATGTACGCGGGCGTAGGCCCAAGTGGTGTAATGGTCGACACCATGGACACCTGGCTCGTCAGCCCGCCCATCTACGTGAGCGGTTACGAGAACCTCGTGGGCGAGTGGGACCAGTGGGTTGACCTCCCGTACGATTCGAACGACCGCTTCAACCTCTTCCTCGCGTCGGACGATGAGTACGACTGCGTCACGTCCCTCGACGGCATGGTCGACGAGGAGGCGGGCGGATGGTACGGCGGCCCGTTCTGGGGCGTCTGGACAGACAACTGGGACGCCTTCGCGGGCAACAACTGGCTGTCCATCGGCTGGCACATGTACAACGACGACGCCGATAACAGCGTGCCTCACAGGGCCGGAATCTTCCTGAACCGCCAGAGGGTCGGCGTGCCGGAGCCGGATCCCAGCACCGCATTCAACCCGGACGACTGGGAATGGTTCCACGACTGGTTCAAGGACCAGCTCAGCGACGCGGTCATGGAGACTGCGCGCGTTCAGATCAGAGACCAGGACGGGGTTGCGAGCGTAACGCTCATGGCGAACCGCAACGACGGGCCCTACGAGGCCTACGCCTGCTCGCCGGAGAACCCGTCGGACCCCGAGTGGTGGAAGCTGCCGCCGCCCGTGAACCAGATGCTCGAGAGTAGCGAGATCCACTTCTACATCGAGGCGATGGACGACCTGGGTAACGTCACAACGTATCCTTCGGACGCGCCGGACCGCTACTTCGAGTTCAGCATTCTCCCGCTTGATGCGACGACGACGAACCCCGGCATCCTCCTCGTCGACAAGCACAAGAGGCTCTGCCCGGGCCGCGAGCGCGACTACCGTCACACCTCCGAATACTACTACCGCGAGGCGCTTGGCATTCTCGGGTATGAGTGGGAGACGTTCGACGTTGATGTCGAGTCCGGTACCCGCGACTCAGAGGGCCCGGACACGCTGGGCATGAAGTACTACCACACACAGATCTGGTTCTCGCACGACTTCGACAGCTTCGTGCTGTGGCCGGTCGACCAGTACAACCTGATTCAGTGGCTGCAGGAAGGCGTCACCAAGGAGCGCAACCTGCTGCTCACTGGTCTCGACATCAGCTATGAGCTGAAGGACGCGGGCGTGGAGACCTTGGGCTTCCACGACATCTGGCTTTCGGCGTCCTATGAGGGCGAGGTCTACGGACACGCGACTCCGAGTCTCAGCGACACGACGGCCGGAGTCGTAGATCGAGCCGGTGGCTGGACCTTCATGGACTACGACGACGCCGAGTGCATCCTGGCGACCGCGTGCCCCGATCCGATCGAAAGTCCGGACATCATCGACATCGCCGCGGGCTCCGCTCCGCAGGCGGAGGTGGTGGCGGACTACAAGCACGACAACTGCGGGACCATCTCTCCCGCCGGCGTTGCCTACACCGATGCGACGCTCCAGTACCAGACCGTGCTCCTCGGCTTCGGCGTCGAGCACATGATGGACGGGGTGTGCGGCGCAGGTGCGAGCAACTACGTGAACGGCTGGGACTACAAGTGCGGTCTTGAGGACAGGGTCAATCTCATGGGCAACATCATGGGTGACCTCTCCAAGGGCGTTGGTTACTTCGGCCTCACGCCGGGCGGTACGCCGACCGACGTGGTCGACGGCGGCCACAAGAACGCTCTTTCGCACGCGTATCCCAACCCGTTCAACCCGGTGACCGAAATCGCCTTCAGCGTCAAGGAGGCGGGTCCGGTGACGATAGAGGTCTACAACGTCGCCGGTAAGGTCGTGCGGACGCTTCTGGACAAGGAGTTCGACGGTCCGGTCCAGAAGACGGTGACGTGGGACGGGACGAACGATCGCGGCGAGAAGTGCGCGAGCGGCGTGTACTTCTATCGCATCAACGCGCCGAGATTCACCCAGTCCCGCAAGATGGTCATGCTGAAGTAAGAGGCGTGATCGCAGGTGAGTATCGTGAAGAGGGGGGCCACAGGTCCCCCTCTTCCGTCCCTGGCGATGATTACGATTCAGTTATGTTGTTTGGTTCTTTTCTTGCTACATACGAAGTCGCGCAGAGGAGGCCCGCGCTCGATGGGATGGGGCCTGCAAGGCGGGGGAGCCGGATGGCGACAGGACGGGATTTCGTCGTCGGCTACCTCTTGACAAAGATTCAGAATAGTAGTATACTCATCCTGTACTCAAGAGGACGTGCGTCCTCTTTGTGCGAGAGTAGCAAGAGTCGGTTTGTAGTAAGCAGTGAGCAACCCAGGGGAGGGGTGCCTATGTTGTGAGGTGGCGCGGCCGGCGGACGGCTCGTGAGTTGCTGTTCGCGGTTGCGTCGAGTTGTGAAGCAAGCCGCATCTCGCGGCTCGTTAGTTGAGTGGAAGTGGTGGTAACACCGACCTCTCGAGGGAGGAGAGACAGTAATGAAGAACCTGATTATCGCCGTAGCGATTCTGGCGCTGTTCGCTGGCATGGCTGTGGCCCGCGGTCCTCAGGAGGCGACTCCTGTGCCGTACACGGGTGAGCAGTCCCGCCAGGGAACGATCGTCTGGCTCGATGACATGGAGACAGGCGCGCCGGGTTGGACGCACGGTGACGACAGCGCTATGCCTACGTATTGGCACATCGATACGTACATGGCCTACAGCGGCAGCAGTTGGTGGTGCGGCACGTTCGCCTACGACGCGGACGGCGGCTACGGCAACAGCTGGACGCAGTACCTGACGTCTCCGTACGTCGACTGGACCGGCTACACCTACCCGGTGCTGTGGTACTACTTCAGGAATGACACCGAGATCGGCTACGACTTCTCGTTTGCCGAGGCGGAGAGCATGGGCTCGTTCGTCGCGCTGAACCGCGGCTACGACGGCGTCATCCCGTGGGGCCAGGCCGGTTACTACATCGGCAATAAGGACAACCCCGCGAAGGTGCGTTTCGCGTTCTACTCGGACGCCGCCTGGTCGGATGCCGACGGTTACTACCAGTCGGTCGGTGGCGCGTTTGCGGTCGACGATATTGAGATCGAGGACTACACGACGCACACCGTGCTCTTCACCGACGACGCGGATGCGAACGTCTTCATGACCCCGAACGTTCCGCCCGCGGCCGGCGACTTCTGGAGCCTTCGTAGCGATCTGTGCCACAGCTACAGCCCGACGCACTACTGGGCCTGCACGTCGCCTGACACGATCACCGTTCAGCCGAACCTGCAGAACTGGCTGAAGACTCCGGTCATCGACATCTCCTCGTATGCCCCCACAACGCCCTGCACGATGTTCTTCGTACACCAGATGTTCATGTCTGGCGCGTACGGCGGCTCGTGGCAGGAGTGGGGCAGCAACGACGGTGGCGCGACCTGGGTCCGTACCGGCTGGTGGTATGGTGACCAGTGCGAGTATGGTTACGGGATGTGCTACGATGCGTTCCTCGGCGTGATTCCGATCTCCTGGAGCGGCTGGACTGGTACGCAGCAGGTCCAGGGTAAGATCGTCATGCTGACGGATGCCATGGGCAACGGCCCGTCGCCGTACTGCAACGCGACCGGTCTCAACGTGGACGACACGTGGGTCGAGGTCTACGAGCCTCCGAACCCGGTCGAAGAGACGTCGTGGGGCAAGATCAAGTCGATGTACAAGTAGTACGAGAGGTCTTTTCGAGAACACCTCTCCCCGTTGTGGAGGAGCCCGCCGCGAAAGCGGCGGGCTCTTCTTTTTTTGTCCGCAGATCGGCCGCGTTCTCCGGCAGGACGCGGGGTCGGGTGACGCCTTCAGTGCGACTGGACCTGGGTGGAGAAGGGCGACGAGACGGGTGTCGTCCCGTTCGACGGTGGGGTCAGCTCTGCCGGACGTGCTCGCGGACTGCCTTGAGGAGTTCCGGCAGGGTGTACGGCTTGGGCAGGAACGGCAGCCCACCGTCGCGGATCGCCTCGTACTGCGCGCGCTCGTCGGCGTGACCGCTTGAGAGGAGTACGGGGAGGTGAGGACGAATCTCGGCGAGCGTACGGGCAAGCTGGACGCCGCTCTGGTCGGGGAGCACGACGTCGCTGAAGACCAGGGAGAGCCCGTCCTCTTCGCGTCCCACGATCTCGAGCGCGTCGCGGACGTTCTCGGCTTCGAGCACCTCGTAGCCGTTCTGACTGAGCGCCCTCACCGCCAGATCGCGGACGGTACGCTCGTCTTCGACCACGAGCACCCTCTCGCCCTCTCCGTTATGACGACCCTCGGATTCCGGAGCCCGGGCGCGGCTTTCGTCCGGCTCGCGCGACACGGGAATGTAAACGCTGAACGTGGTTCCCTCGCCGGGCTCGCTCACAACGTCTATCCAGCCCTCGTGCTGTTGCACGATGCCGTAGACGACCGCCAACCCGAGCCCCGTTCCCTTGGCCGGGGTCTTCGTGCTGAAGAACGGCTCGAAGATCCGAGCGACCGTCTCCTGGTCCATTCCGGAACCGGTGTCGCTCACCGAGAGCCGCACGAAGGCGCCCTGGCGCGCGCCGGGCATGGATCCGCACTGCTCCTCCGTCAGCGTCACGTTCTCCGTCCTGATCGTCAGGATCCCGCCGTCGGGCATGGCGTCCCTGGCGTTCACGGAGAGGTTCATGAGGACCTGCTGCAGCCCCGACTCGTCGCCTGTCGCGCGCCACACGTCGCGCTCGAGGACGACGTTCATCGAGATGTTCTCGCCTATGAGGGGCGCCAGCATGCGGGAGAGCGCCTGCGCGGCGTTATTGAGGTCGAGCGGGCCGAACTCGACGGGCTGTCGCCTGCTGAACATCAGGAGTTGCCTGACCAGCTTCGCCCCGCGCTCCGCCGAGGCCCGGATCTTCTCGAGGTCTTCGCCGAGCGGGTCTTCACTGTCTACAGACATGAGAGCCAGGTCGGCGAAGCCCTGGATCGCCGTGAGTATGTTGTTGAAATCGTGCGCGACGCCGGAGGCCAGCGTGCCTATCGCCTCGAGCTTCTGCGCCTGCAGGAGCTGGGCGCGCATCTCCGCCTTGTCCTGCAACGCGTGCGCTCTGCCGAGCACCGCGGCGAACATCTCGCCGATCGTCTGGAAGACCGTCTCGTCTTCCGGGCCGAGATCGATCGGGTCTCGCGACCTGAGGACGAGCACGCCAAGCAGTTCTCCGGTCGGACCGACGAGCGGAGAAGCAACGACCGAGCCGCCACGGGGTAGCTCCAGCGACCTGGCCGGCGCGTTCTCCTTGACGTCCGGAGCGTACACCTGGACGCCCGTGCGGGTCACGAACTGTGCTATGCTCTGAACAACGTCGCTCTCCTGAGAGTCGCGCTCCTCGGCTTCTTCCGGAGACTGCCGGACCGTGGCCACCCTGCCGAGGGAGCCCGAGCCCGCTTCCGGGACGAGCACACTGCCCGCGTCGAACCTGTACGTGCCGAGCAGCCCGTCGAGCACCTTGGCGCACAGGGCGTCCGGGTCCTCGGATCTGACCGCGGCCTCGGCCATCACGCGGAGCGCCGACCTTTCGCGCTCTCTCGCGCGCTCGGCCCTGCGCTGATCGGTGATGTCACGCATTATGCCGTGATACCCGATCGTCTCCCCGCTCGATCCTCTCCGAACGGTCGAGGTCAGAAGGCAGTATCTCACGGACCCGGATCGGTTGCGCAGGCGGACGGGGAACGAGCGAACGGCCCCGGACCGTTCGATCTCCTCCTGAAATCTGCGCCTGTCCTCCGGGTAGGCGTAGAGTCCCTTGACGTCCATATCGAGAAGCTCGTCCTTCGGGTAACCGAAGAGCCCGGAGGCCGACGGGCTGATGTCGATCAGATCGCCCTCGCGGGACGTAATGTAGATGACGTCCTGAGACTCCTCGAAGAGCGATCGGTACATCTCCTCGCTCTTTCTGAGGGCCTCCTCCGTGGCGCGCCGGCCTGTGATGTCGTGGACGATGCCCTGGTATCCTATGAGTTTGCCCGAGTCCGACATCCGGCAACTCGCGCTCACCAGACACCGGATCAGGGTCCCGTCCTTCCTTCTGGCCCACAGTTCCAGGTCATCGATGAACCCGTCGCTGTCCAGTCCTCCGAAGATCGCGTCCGCGGCGTCAGGTTCGTCGAGCAGGTCGCTGGTGTTCAGCCGGAGCATTTCACGAGCGCTGTAGCCGAAAAGCTCCCGGGCGGCGCGGTTCGCCTCGATCAGGTCCCCGTCGCGGTCGGTCACGATGATCCCATCGCGGGACCCCTCGAAGAGCGCCGTGTACCTGCGCTCGGCGTCCGCGCACGCGGCTTCCGCCATCGAGAGCTCGGCGCGCAGACGCTCCGGGTCATCCCTGCCGCGTGATGGCTTTTCTGAATTGCCGTTCGGGCCTGAGGGCTTCCGCGTCACGGCCGTCTCCGGTTGCCGGCTCAGAAGCGCCCGCCTGAAGGGCGGGGCGTGGTTTACATCGGCGCTCAGTCCAGTCCTCGGGACGGGGCGAAAGGGCGCCGGTTCCATACATAGCGATGCAGGTTGCGTGCCTGAACAGTGCAGTCGCGACAACGGGCGGGCGGGCGAATCTAATTGACTGCATCGTCCGGGGATTGGTATGCTCCGGCCTTATAATGAGCGTACCTCAATGAAGGGAGGACGGTAGTGAAAAGACTCGTTCCGATCGCCCTGAGTCTGGTTCTCGTGCTCGCCGGCGTCGCGGCGCACACCGGATGCGCCACGGCCGAGGACGAGGGCGAGATGGAGATGCCTTTCGGAGGACCCGAGGACGTGACGTTCGCCAAGAACCTCTGGCAGGGCATGATGGGCTATGAGAGCTGGAAGATGTCGTCCGATTACTACGAGGGGATGTCTCCGCACGGCGCCTTCCTCCGCATGTACTACAACGTGGTGAACGTCGAGGGCGCGCCGTATCACGTGATTGTAAAGGACAACTTCGGGGGAGAGGGCGCTACGCTCGAGAAGGTTGCGGAGTCGTCCGAAGACTACCTCGCGGCGGTGACCGTCATGGTGCAGCGGCACGAGGGCTACGATCCGGAGAACCGCAATTGGTACTACGTCAAGTACGACGCCGACGGCGCGGTCTCCATGAACGAGGAGTCGATGGCGCTGGCCGGACGCGTGGCCAAGGGTATGGACTCGGGATGTATAGCATGTCACGCGAAGGCGGGCGGCGACGACTACATCTTCACGAACGACTAGACCTGTCTACCGGGGCGTGATATAGATGTAGGCTGTATGGCGATTCGGCCCGTCGGGGCCTCATGCCCCGGCGGGCCTCCTCACATGGAGAACGGGCTCATGGACGTCACTATCACCAAGACGGTGCTGGCCTTCGTGCTCCTCGGTCTGGGCGTGGCGACGGCCGGAACCATGCTGGCGCTTCAGGGCAAGTCCGACCCGCCGGACAAGCCCGGCAGGCTGCGGACTCTGCACCGCACCACCGGTTACCTGTTCGCGACCGTCCTCGTCGCGCTGGCGGTACTGGGCGCCACGATACTGCACGGAGCCAGGGACGCGCTGCCTCTTCGTGGCGTAGTGCACTGGGTACTGGGCGGACTGTTGCTTCTCGTCGCTGCTCTCAAGATCGTGCTCGTCCGCTACTACAAGAAGTTTCTGAAGTTCGCCCCGACGCTCGGGCTCACGATTCTGGTGCTGGGCTTTCTGGTGGCGATGGTGTCGGCGGGTTTCGTGCTCGTTACGGGCGAGCTGTGGAGCGACGGGACGGCGGTGGTTCGTGATTCCGAGGCCGGTGCCGGGGCGGGAGGCGCGCCCAACGACGCCGCGGACGGCCCGGAGTCGAGCGGCCTCCGGGGCGACGTGGCGCTGGGCAG
>WJLY01000242.1 GCA_014728245.1 Candidatus Effluviviaceae Genus IV sp. | reverse complement strand
CAATGGACGGGGCCATCGCGACGCCAATCAGGATGGAGCCCTCCTCCAGCGTCGGCACGAACTCCGTCCCGATGAGCGGGAAGAGCGCCATGCTAACAACGAACGCGGCCAGCGCGACCAGCACGACCCTGCCCTTGTTCCTCACGGCCCACTCGACCGCGGGCCTGTAGAGGGCCTTGAGCGTCGTGAGCACCGCGAACTCCGCGTGCTTCCCCTTCCGGAGGAGCAGCGACGAGAGCGCCGGCGCGACGACGATCGCCATCACGATCGAGCCGAGGAGCGCGAACACGATGGTCGTCGCCATCGGGGAGAACATCTTCGCCTCAACACCATGGAGCGTGAGGATCGGCAGGAAGACCAGTATGATGATCGCCACCGAGAAGACGATCGGCTTGCTCACTTCGTGCGCCGAGTCGAGGATGACGCGGCTCTTCTCGTGATGGCTCTTCTCGGGGATGTTCAGATGCCGGTAGATGTTCTCTACCATGACGATGGAGCCGTCGCCCAGCATCCCGATGGCGATCGCGATACCGCCGAGTGACATGAGGTTCGCCGATATGCCCGCGAGCCTCATGAGGATGACGGCCGTGAGCGCGGAGAACGGGAGCGCCAGCGCGACGATCAGCGACGTGCGCCAGTTGCCCAGAAAGACCGCGAGCGTCGCCAGGACCAGCAGAGCTCCCATCAGGAGCGCCGCCTTGACTGTGCCCGTCGCGTTTCCCACGAGCTCCGCCTGCTCGTAGTACGGGACGAGCTCGACCCCCTCGGGGAGCGACGCGCGCACCTCGTCAACCTTGTCGTAGAGCCTCTCGATCACGGCCGACGTGTTCTCGCCATAGAGCTTGAGGACGAGCCCCGAGACGACCTCTTCCTCGCCGTTGTGCGACACGACGCCGCGCCTGATCTCCGGGCCGAACTCGACGTCGGCCACGCTCCCCACCGTCACGGGCACGCCGGCCACGGACTTGAGCGGGAGGCCGCGGATATCGTCCAGGCTCTGCAGGAGTCCGACACCTCGAACGAGGTGCTCCTCCGAGCCGAGAACGAGGAACTGACCTCCGGCGTTCCGGTTGTTGTCGTTCACTGTCTCCACGATGTCTTCGAGGGAGACGTCGTACTCCCGGAGCGACAGGGGACTGGCTCTTATCTGGTACTGCAGTACGTGGCCACCGATGGAGAGCACGTCGGTCACACCCGGCACCGTCTGGAGCTGGTACTTGACCACCCAGTCGTTCAGGTCGCGGAGATAGAGGTCGATGGGCACGCCGCCCGTGTCGACCGCGGGGTCGGCGCTCAGATAGTAAATGAAGATCTGTCCGAGACCGGTCGAGATGGGCCCAAGGCCCGGCGGCTCGTGCATGTCCGGGAGGTCGGGCATCGCCGCCGCCAGACGCTCGGCCACGAGCTGGCGCGCGAAGTAGATGTCCACGTCGTCTTCGAAGTAGACGTAGACTACGGCCATGCCGAATGCCGACGTCGATTTGATCTGCGTCACGCCGGGCAGCCCGTTCATGGCCGACTCGATCGGATACGAGATCAGCCGTTCGACCTCCTCCGGCGACATGCCGTGTGCCTCAGCGAATACGGGCACCATGATCGGCGATATGTCCGGGAACGCATCTACCGGCATCCCCGTGTATGCGTACATCCCTCCCGCGATAACACCGATCATCGCGATCACGATGACGGCGCGGCTTCGCAGGGAGAGTCTGACGATCCTGTCCATCATCTTGCCATCCTCGGTCGTCGCTTGGGGTGTCGCCGGGACCGCGTCTCCAGGCTTCGTGTCCGCCTGTGGCCTCGGCGAGAGACGCTGTCCGGTCAGTGACCGTGGCCCGCGTGCGGGTCGAGTCCGCTAGTCACGATCTCGGCCTTGAGCGCGTACGCTCCCTCGGCAACGTACTTCTGCCCGTGAAGGAGCCCCGAAACGACCTCGACGTGCGTTCCCGTCGCGCGTCCCAGAGTCACCGGAACGGTCTCGAACCCGCCGCTCCCGGGAACGAAGATCACATGCTCACCCTCGAGTGTCTGAACCGCCTCCCTGGGAACGCGGATCGGGATGCTCAGGCGCTCGAACGAGAGGTCGGCGGTGACGAAGAGCCCGGGGCGCCACTGTCCTGACTCGTTCGGGATCTCCACCCTGGCGAGTGCGGTTCGGGTCTCCTCGTCGACGATGGGTGACACGAAGCTGACGACGCCGGCCGCGCTCGGAACACTGACGCCGGACGCGGACACCGTGACGCTCTGTCCTTCCCGGACCGCAGCGAGATCGGCCTGCGGGACATTGAGGTCGATCCAGACGGTCGACAGGTCCGCGATCGCCAGGACGTCGGACTCCTCCCCGACGACCTCGCCGGTGACCATGTGAAGCTCGATGATCGTGCCGTGGAACGGCGCGCGTAGCTCCAGGCGGGTCAACGCCTCCGGGTCGTGCCTGGCGGCTTCGTCGACCAGTCCATCGAGTTCCTCCTCCAGGACTCCGAGAGCGTGGAGCGCCTGTCCTGCCGTCTGTAGCTCGATGTCGGCCTCCCGGAGCGCTTGCCTTGCGTCGAGGTAGTCCTGCTCGGCCATGATCTCCCGCTCCCAGAGCTCTCTCTGACGCTCGAACTCGATCAGGGCAAGCT
>WJLY01000241.1 GCA_014728245.1 Candidatus Effluviviaceae Genus IV sp. | reverse complement strand
GGAACGGGAACCGGGCGCGGCTCCGCGGGAACGGGAACCGGGCGCGGCCCCGTGGAAACGGGAACCGGGCGCGGCCCCGCGGGAACGGGAACCGGGCGCGGCCCCGCGGAAACGGGAAGCGGGCGCGACGCCGGAAGGAAGAGAAAGAGCGGCGCTTCCGGCGCTTCGGCCGCGACGCCCGGCGACGAGCCTCGCGCGAAACGGGGTCGCACCGCTGCCGTAGCCGTCGATGTATGCACGACGCGATGGCCGGAGGTGCTGGAGGAGATCAGAGAGCGCCGCCCGTCTCTGGCGGCCTCGCTGGCGGACGCGGTGCCCACGGCGCCGGGCGATGGAAGCCTGGGCCTTACCGTGCCGAACGGAACGCACTTCCATCGCGACCAGCTCATGGACAGGGCCAACATGTCGATCATGGAGACGGCCGCCAGCGCCGTCTTCGGAGACGGCGTAAGGGTCTGCCTCGAGTTCAGCGTGTCCGAGAAGGAAGGACGTGCCGAGGCGGGCGAGCGCGACGCAGAACGACGGAGCGCGGCCGCAGGCACGCCCGAACGGGGGCGCGCGGGAGACAAGACGGACCGTGGGGACCCTATGGTGCGCAGGGTCGTCGAGATGTTCGACGGGCGCATTACGAACCGCAGCAGCGAGGACTGACCGGCGTTCCCCGTCGGACGACCCGTCGGGTCGCGCGGCGGGGACCGCGGACAACAGGAACAGGTGGAAGATATGGCAGCCAATATGGCGAAGATGCTGAAGGAAGCGCAGAAGCTCGAGAAGAAGTTCGCTGAGGTCCGCGAGTCGCTGGCCGAGATGAAGGTAGAGGGCACGGCGGGCGGGGGCGTCGTCAGGGTCGAGATGAACGGCCAGAGAGACGTACTCGCCGTCAAGGTCGAGGCCGAGGCGGTCGAGGGCGGCGACGTCGACATGCTCGAGGATCTCCTGCTTTCCGCACTGCGCGACGCAAAGCAGAAATCGGACGAGCTGGCCGCCTCCGAGATGTCAAAGGTGACGGGCGGGATGGTGCCGCCCGGCCTCGGCTAGGTTCGACCCGGAAGGCCGAATGCTCTCGTTCCCACCCACACTTGACCGGCTGATCAAGCTTCTGGGCAGGCTTCCGGGCGTCGGAAGGAAGTCGGCGACGCGGATCGCGCTGCGGCTCATTCAGTCGACCGAGGCCGAGTGCAGGGAGCTGGCGCGGACGATCGTCGAGGCCAGGGAGAAGACGGGACGCTGCTCGATCTGCGGGGGCTACACCGAGGACGATCCGTGTCCGATCTGCGCGGACGAGCGAAGGGACGCCTCTCTCGTGTGCGTCGTCGAGCGTCCCAGCGACGTGCTGGCTCTGGAACGCACCGGCAGATACGGCGGGCGCTATCACGTTCTGGACGGACTACTCTCGCCGCTCGACGGAATCGGGCCGGACGAGCTTCGGATCGACTCGCTGGTCGAACGCGCGGGGGAGGAGAACCTCCGGGAGGTGATCCTCGCGCTGAACCCGACGGCCGAAGGTGAGGCGACGTCGCTCTATCTCGCCAAGACGCTCCGTCCGATGGGCGTCAGGATCTCCCGGCTCGCGAGCGGTCTGCCGGTCGGCGGAGAGCTCGATCTCGCCGACGAGCTGACGCTGGGCACGGCTCTCGAGGAGCGCCGGGACCTTTCCGCTTGACCGGCCCCTTTTCAGGTGATAGCTTAGTCAGTCGGTCTCTTTTTCCCACCGAAAAGCAAAATACGCGGTCATCCAGAGGAGGTTCGATGGCGGGGATTCTCGAGATAAGGTGGCACGCGCGGGGAGGCCAGGGCGCGAAGACGGCCTCGCTCCTCCTGGCTCAGGCAGCCGCCATGGAGGGGAAATACAGCCAGGGGTTCCCCGAGTACGGGCCGGAGCGAATGGGCGCCCCGATGCGCGGATTCACGCGCATAAGCGAAGAGCCGATCAGGCTGCACTGCGCGATCTACTCGCCGGAGATCGTCGTGGTCCTCGATGACACACTGCTCTCTGCGGTCGATATCGCCGGAGGCACCCCCGATGACGGCATCATCCTGGTGAACACGGTCAAGTCCGCCGATGACGTGCGGAAGGAGCTCGATCTGAAGGACCGGAAGATCTTCGTCATCGACGCGACCGGGATCGCGATCGAGGAGATCGGCCGTCCGATACCGAATTCGCCGATGCTGGGCGCGCTCATCAAGATAACCGGACTCCTGTCGCTCGACGCGGTCATAAACGAGATCAAGAAGAAATTCTCCCACGGCTTCCGCCCGGAAGTGCTGGAGGGTAACGTGCGCGCCATCACCCGCGCGTACGAGGAGGTGAAGGAAGCATGAGCGAGAAGACCTGGAAGGAGATCCCCATAGGCGGCGTCATCGAGGACGCGGGGAACGCCGTCACCTACGAGACCGGTTCCTGGCGGACGTACAGGCCGATCTGGTTCGCGGACCGCTGCATCCAGTGCCTGCGCTGCTGGATCGCCTGCCCGGACTCGGCGATCGTCACCGAGGACGGAAAGGTCACGGGAGTCGACTACGAGCACTGCAAGGGATGCGGCATCTGCTCCTTCGAATGCCCGGTCGATCCGAAGGCGATCGAGATGAAGCTGGAGACGGACGTGGAGGAGTAGGACCGCGGACCGCGCGAGACCTCCGCGGAGGTGCCGACACCTTTGCGGACGGGGTGAAAACCAGAAAGGGGTTCAACAAGTGGCGAGGAGACTCACTCTCACCGGGAACGACGCGGGCGCGGAGGCGATGCGCCAGATCGATCCGGACGTCGTCGCGGCCTTCCCGATAACACCTCAGACGGAGCTCATGCACAAGTTCGCCGAGCACGTGGCTGACGGCGACGTGAAGGCGGAATTCGTGCTCGTCGAGTCCGAGCACAGCGCGATGAGCGCAACCGTCGGCGCAGCGGCGGCCGGGGCCAGGGCGATGACGGCGACATCAGCCAACGGTCTGGCGCTCATGTGGGAGATCGTCTACATCGCGGCGTCTTACCGCCTGCCGATAGTCATGCCCGTCATAAACCGGGCGCTGTCCGGCCCCATCAACATCCACTGCGACCACAGCGACACGATGGGCTGCAGGGACTCGGGCTGGATCCAGCTCTACTCCGAGGGCGCGCAGGAGGTCTACGACAATCTTCTTCAGGCCGTGCGCATAGCGGAGGACCCCGACGTGCTGCTTCCCGTCATGGTCACCTTCGACGGCTTCATAATCAGTCACACGGCGGAGGTGCTGGACGCGCTGGAAGACGCGGAAGCCCGGAAGTGGGTCGGCGAGTACCTGCCCAAGTACTCTCTTCTGAACACCGAGGACCCGGTGACGTTCGGGCCGCTGGACCTGCAGGACTACTACTTCGAGCACAAGAGGCAACAGGTCGAGGGCATGCGGGCGGCGCCAGACGTGATCCGCAGAGTCGGACGGGAGTACGGCGAGCTGACCGGTCGTCCCTACGACCTCCTCGAGCGGTATCGGACAGACGACGCCGACCTGGTCATCATCGCGCTGGGCTCTACGTGCGGAACAGCCAAGACCGTGGTCGACTGGATGCGGGACGAGGGCAAGAAGGTCGGCCTTCTCAAGATCAGGGCTTTCAGGCCCTTCCAGGAGAAGGAGGTCGCCGAGAGCCTGAAGGGCGCGCAGGCGATCGGCGTGCTCGATCGCTCGATATCGTTCGGCGCGCCCGGCGGCCCGGTTCACAAGGAGATCAGGGCGGCGCTCTACGGCGCAGACTGCGACACTCCGATCGTGAACTACATATACGGGCTTGGCGGCAGGGACATATCGACCGATCACATCCGCACGGTCTTCGAGGAGCTGGAGAAGCTCCCGGGGTCCCCCACGCCCGAGGACAACATCCGTTTCATAGGACTCAGGGAATAGCGAGGAGACGATGCCTGGACCCAAGCAGCTAGTGCAGCGCGAAGAACTGATGTCGCCGGGGCACCGCGCGTGCGCCGGGTGTCTCCCGATGACGACGATGCGCCAGGTCCTGCTATCGGCGGGGAAGGATACGGTGGCCGGGTGCGCCACCGGATGCGTGGAGGTAGTGACCAGCATCTACCCGTTCACCGCGTGGCGAAACCCGTTCATACACAGCGCTTTCGAGAACTCGGCCGCGACGATCTCGGGCGTCGAGGCTGCCTACAGATCTCTCAAGCGCCAGGGCAAGATAGACAAGGACATAAACTTCATAGCCTTCGGCGGCGACGGCGGGACTTACGACATCGGCCTGCAGGCCCTGTCGGGCGCGATGGAGCGCGGGCACAACATGCTCTACATCTGCTATGACAACGAAGCCTACATGAACACGGGCATTCAGCGGTCGAGCGGGACTCCCAAGGGAACGGCCACTTCGACGACTCCGGTGGGGAAGGTGAGACCGGGCAAGAAGGAGTTCCCGAAGGCGCTGACGGAGATCATGATCGCGCACAACATCCCCTTCGTCGCTCAGGCGACGCCCGGTTACCCCAAGGACCTCTCCGACAAGGTGGAGAAGGCACTGGCCATCGACGGCCCCGCCTTCATGAACATCCTGTCGCCCTGCACCAGAGGCTGGAGATACCCGATGGAGGAGTCGATGGAGATAGCACGGCTCGCCGTCGACACCTGCTTCTGGCCGATCTACGAGGTCGAGCACGGGAAGGTCAGGGTCACGAGGAAGCCCAAGGAGAAGCTCCCCGTGAGCGAGTGGCTGAAGAAGCAGGGGCGCTTCCGACACCTGTTCAAGGAAGAGAACAAGCACATCATAGACGAGATTCAGGAGCAGGTTGACCGGAACTGGGAGTGGCTCCTGAAGCGAGAAGAGCTCGCCCAGTCGTAGACTCGCGTATCGCCTTCTGGAGCCGCGTTGGCCATGAATTTGCCGAACGGATTGACGGTGGCGAGGCTGTTCCTCGGCCCCGTCGTTCTGGCCTGTCTGCTCGCGGGGCAGATCGCTGCGTCCTTCTACGTCTTCCTGGTGGCGATGGTCACGGACCTGTACGACGGCTACCTAGCGAGGCGTTCCCACAGCGTCACGGAGTTCGGGAAGCTGATGGATCCGCTGGCCGACAAGGTCTTGGTCTCCCTGTCGCTGATCGGCTTCGTGCTGCTTGGGGTGCCGTTCGTCGGTATCTGGATGGCCGCCGCGATCATCGGGCGCGAGCTTCTGATCCTGGGGTGGAGGACCGGCGCGGTGAAGAGTGGAGGAGGCTTCGTGACCAGCCGGATGGCGAAGTGGAAGACCGCTTCTCAGATGGCCTGGGTGGCCCTCGTGCTACTGTATCTGACCGTGCTTTCATACGCGGGCGTCGAGCCGGCCGCTGCGGGAGGCGGGCCGGGGGCGACCGTGTTGTGGGTTCTGGGAACGGGCACCGTGATCCTCACGCTCGTGTCCGGGGCCGAGTACATCCTTAACGGAAGGCACAGGACGGAGCCAGCCTCCTCCTGAGCCGGGCCGAAGGTCCGGATTGCCCGCCCGGAGGAAGACTCGCGCAATGGCCGACCGAAAGAACCACTCGGTCAACAGGCTGGTCGCCCTCGTGGCGACCGGCGGATACTCGGGGTACGCTCCCGTGGCTCCGGGCTCTGTCGGAGCCCTCGTCTGCGCCGCGCTGGCGTGGTTGCTCCTGCCGGAGGTCACGTTCGGGAGTGGGGCGCCGGCGACGCTCGTCATGGCCCTATCGATCCTGGCCTTTCTGGCTCTCTCGATCTGGGCGGCGGGCGAAGCTGAGCGGGCGTACGGCAAGGACGCGTCGAGGATCGTCATAGACGAGTTCGCCGGATTCATCGTATCGGTGGCGTTTCTCCCAAAGACCGTCTTCGTCTACGTGGCGGCCTACCTGCTCTTCCGGTTGCTCGACGTGGTTAAACCGTTCCCTGCGAGGCGGCTCGAGGAGCTGTCCGGCGGTCCGGGCGTCGTGCTCGACGACGTGGTCGCCGGCCTCTACGCGAACGTACTCATCCGCATCATGCTCCTCGTCAGGGGCTTCTGAACACTCCCTACACGCGGCGGCAGGTCCTCTTGCGATTCGAGATCGTGACCATAGGAGCGGAACTGCTCGACGGTACGCTCGCCGACACGAACACGGCGGCCATCGCGTCCCGGCTCGCCAGGCTGGGAGGGGAGGTGGTTCGCGGAACGACCGTTCCCGACGAGCCCGACGCCATACGCGAGTCTCTCGAGGACGCGCTATCGGAGGCAGACGCCGTGGTGGCGGCGGGCGGTCTCGGGACGACCTCCGACGACCTGACGAAGCAGGTGGCGGCCCGGGTATTCGGGAAGAGCCTCGCTCTGGACGAGGATGTGCTTGCCCGGGTCCGCTCGCGGTTCGAGGAGAGGGGCCGCGCCATGCCCGAGATCAACGTGTCCCAGGCCATGGTTCCGGAGGGCGCGCGGCCGATTCCAAACCGCATCGGCACGGCCCCCGGACTGGTCCTGGAGGACGACGGGCGTCTCCTCTTTCTCCTTCCCGGCGTGCCCGCCGAGATGGTCGCGATGCTGGATGAGTACGTCGTCCCATTCCTCGAGGGGAGAGGGCTCAGGAGGACGACGGAGGAGCGCGTCATAAGGACGACCGGGATCTCCGAATCGGCCCTCGCCGAGATGATAGGGCCGACGGCCAGGAGGCTCGCGCGCACGGAGATCTCGTACCTTCCCTCGATCACGGGCGTCGACGTGCGGATCAGCTGCCGCGCGGGAGGGAGCAGGAGCCCAGGCAGAACCGCCGATAGCGCCGAGGAGCGGCTCGCAGCGATCATAGGCCCGTACGTCTACGCGAGAGGGAACGAGAGTCTCGAGGAGGTCGTCGGCTACCTCCTGACCATGCAGGGAAAGACGATATCGGTCGCCGAGTCGTGTACCGGCGGTCTTTTGGGCTTCCGGCTTACGGCGGTGCCGGGCAGCTCGGACTACACGCGCGGCGGCGTGATCGCCTATTCCAACGACCTCAAGAAGAGGCTTCTCAAGGTGAAGGCGGGCACCCTGAAGAAGCACGGCGCGGTCTCCGGAGAGGTGGCGCTCGAGATGGCCGAGGGTGCCGTCAAACGTTGCAGATCCGACCTGGCGGTGTCGATAACGGGCATCGCGGGCCCCGGAGGGGGCACGAAGGACAAGCCGGTCGGTCTCGTATGGATGGCGGTCGCGGCCGGCGAGAAAGCGTGCGCGCGCGAGGAGAGATTCGCGGGCTCGAGAGACGCCATACGGACTCAGGCGGCGCAGTCCGCGCTCGACCTTCTGAGGCGCACGCTGCTTGGCCTCACGCAGCCGGGCGAGAGGCGCGCCTGAGGCCGCGGACGGCCGACCCCGGATACGCTCGGGAGAGAACCGATGGATGTGCGCACGTTCATAGCTTTGGAGTTGTCCGAGGCGGCCAAAGCAGGCATACTGGCGTGCATAGACGAGCTCCGGCGGGCCGGCCTGCGGGCCAGCTGGTCCCGTGAGTCTACGATGCACCTGACGCTCCGCTTTCTCGGCGACGTGCCCGAGGAGAAGATCCCCGCGGTCGCCGAGGCCGCGGAGGCTGCGGCGACGGGCATCGAGCCTTTCGACATGACCACGACCGCCCTGGGAGCGTTTCCGTCGCCCGCTCGCCCGCGGGTCATCTGGGCGGGCATCGATGCGCCCGACGCGCTCTACGAGCTTCAGGAATCGCTCGAAAGCGAGCTCTCGAGGATCGGGTTCAGGCGAGAGCGCCGCCGCTTTCACCCGCACGTCACGCTGGGGCGCCTGAGAGCCCGGCCGGAGCCGTTGGACGCGCTTCTGCCCCGCGTGGAGGTGCCGGGCGAGCGCTCCAGGGTGGGGGCGCTCAGGATCATGAAGAGCACGCTCGCTCCCGGCGGAGCGGTCCACGAGATCGTGCGAGAGGTCCCGCTGGGAACGCGGCAGGACTCCCCGTAGCAGATTCGCGGAAGAGCCCCTGATCGGAGGAAACGATGGCCGAGGACAAGGGAAAGAAGAAAGCCCTGGATCTGGCGGTGTCGCAGATCGAGAAGCAGTTCGGCAAGGGCTCGATAATGCGGCTCGGCGCCCAGGACGTCGAGCGGGGCATCGACGCCATACCGACCGGCTCTCTCTCTCTCGATGTCGCGCTTGGGATCGGAGGTGTGCCCAGAGGGCGCGTGGTGGAGATATACGGGCCGGAGGCCTCGGGCAAGACGACGTTGTCGCTCTCGATCGTCGCCAATGCCCAGAAGCTGGGCGGCGTCGCGGCGTTCGTGGACGCCGAACACGCGCTGGATCCCGGCTACGCCCGGAATCTCGGAGTCGACACGGACAATCTCCTGATCTCGCAGCCGGACACGGGTGAACAGGCGCTGGAGATCACCGAGATGCTGGTCAGAAGCGGCGCCGTCGACGTGATCGTCGTCGACTCCGTGGCGGCCCTCGTGCCGCGGGCGGAGATCGAGGGCGAGATGGGCGATTCACACGTCGGACTGCAGGCGAGACTGATGTCCCAGGCGCTTCGCAAGCTTGCCGGCTCGATCTCGCGCTCGAAGACGTGCGTCCTCTTCATCAACCAGATCCGGATGAAGATCGGCGTGATGTTCGGCAACCCGGAGACTACGACCGGCGGCAGGGCGCTCAAGTTCTACTCGAGTGTCCGGATCGACATACGGAGGATCGGCGCTCTCAAGATCGGCGATTCGGTCGTCGGCAACCGCACGAAGGTGAAGGTCGTCAAGAACAAGGTCGCGCCGCCGTTCAGGATCGCCGAGTTCGACATCCTGTACGGAAAGGGCATCTCGCTCGAGGGAGATCTCCTGGACATCGGTCTCGAGCACGGGCTCGTCGAGCAGAAGGGCACCTGGTTCAGCTACGGCGATCTGCAGCTCGGACAGGGCAGGGAGAAGGCGAGGGCCTTCCTCGCCGAGGACGCGGAGGTCCGCGACAGGCTAGAGCGCGAGATACGCGAGGCGGCCGGGCTGCGGCCGTCACGGGAATCGGGCTCCGCGGGTTCGCAGGAGCCCGGGTCCGGGGAGTCAGAGGACACCGGAGAGACCGGCAAGGGCGGCGGGAAGCAGAAGGCCGAGAAGAAGGCAAAGGCAGAGCCGGTAGCTTCGGGCAAGAAGAAGTAGCCGGGGCGCTGCGCGCGGGCGGCACCGACACCGACGGGGTTAACGGGTGGGCGGCAAGATCACTGCCATCGAGAGCGCGGCGGAAGGCTTGCCGCTCACCGTATATGTAGACGGCAGGCCGACGCTCAGGATGAGCGCGGAGATGGTCGAGCGGTTGGGGCTCTCGGTCGGAATGGAATTCCCGTCGCTCGACCCTAAGGACGCCCCGGGGCGCGGCGGGTCGAGCGGGGAAGAGCGCGCCGGGGTGCGGGACGACGAGGAGGAGCGGGTCAGGTCGGCTGCCCTCAGGCTCCTCGCCGTGAGGGCGAGGAGCGTCAGGGAGCTCGAGGACAGGCTCGCGAGAAAGGGCTTCGGCGCCGACGCCGTTTCCAGCGTCGTAGGACGACTGCAGGACGCCGGCCTCCTCGACGACCGCGAATTCGCCAGGCTCTGGGCGGAAGACCGGATGAGGCTGAGGCCGGTGGGCCCGCGGAGGCTGCGGAGCGAGCTGACCTCCAGGCGGGTGCCGCGGAAGATAGTGGAGGAAACGGTCGCTCGCACCTACGCCGAGCACGACGAGGACGAACTGGCGTGGCGGGCGCTCTCGAGACGGGCGAAGGCGACGGAGATCACGACCCGGGAGAAGAGACGTCTGCACGGCTTCCTGCTGCGCAGGGGGTTCGGATACGAGGCGATAGCGGCCGCGTTCGAGAGGCTGAGTGCGGGGAACGACGATGCGCCGACTGACATCTGACGAGATCCGGAAGCTCTTCGTCGAGTTCTTCGTGGAACGTGACCACGAGCACGTGCCGAGCGCGCCCCTCGTGCCCTCGGACGACCCGACGCTTCTCTTCACGTCGGCGGGCATGGTCCCGTTCAAGCCGTACTACCTGGCCGCCGATCCTCCGCTCCGAAGGGCGGTCTCCATACAGCGCTGCCTCCGCCTGTCAGATCTCGAGGAGGTCGGGAAGACCCCCTACCACGACACCTTCTTTGAGATGCTCGGGAACTTCTCGTTCGGCGACTACTTCAAGATCCAGGCCATCGAGTGGAGCTGGGAGTTTTTGACCGACGTGCTCGAGCTACCGGCCGACCGCCTGTGGCCGACGGTACACACGAGCGACGAGCAGGCGGCGGAGATATGGCGCAACAGGATCGGCGTACCCGCCGAGCGGATAACCTCGCTGGGCGATGAGGACAACTTCTGGGGCCCGGCCGGGGACTCGGGTCCGTGCGGGCCGTGCTCGGAGCTCCACTTCGACATGGGCGAAGACGTGGGATGCGGTCGGCCGGACTGCGACCCGGGCTGCGACTGCGACCGCTTCTTCGAGATCTGGAACCTCGTCTTTCCGCAGTACATGCAGCTCGAGGACGGCACGAGAGAGCCTCTCGAGAGACCCGGAATCGACACCGGAATGGGGCTCGAGAGGCTGTGCACCGTCCTGCAGGGCGCGGCGAGCATTTACGAGACCGATCTATTCGCGCCCGTCGTGCGCGCCGTCCGCAACGAGGTCAAACGGGCGACCGGCGGGCTTCCCTCCGAGACGGAGAACAGACGCGAGAACGCGATCGTCGCGGACCACGCGCGCGCCGTGACGTTCGCGATAGCCGAGAACATACTCCCCTCGAACGAGGCGCACGGCTACGTCATTCGAAGGCTCATCCGGCGCGCGTTCCGCACCGGAAGCAAGCTCGGTATAGAGGGACCGTTCCTCTACAGGGTGGCCGGCGCGGTGATCGACAGGATGGGAGACGCGCATCCTCACATCGCTCAGAAGCGGGAACACGTGGCGCTCGTCATCAAGTCCGAGGAGGAGCGGTTCGGAGAAACGCTCGCTTCGGGAACCGCCGCCCTCGAGGAGGCGATGGAGGCGCTTCGGGAGCGGGGCGCTGAAGTGGTTCCCGGAGATCTCGCGTTCCGGCTCTACGACACCTACGGTTTCCCCTTCGACCTGACCGAGGAGATGGCGGCCGAGAGGGGCCTTTCGGTCGACCGCGATGGCTTCGAAGCGGCGATGGAGGGACAGCGGGAGCGGGCGCGGTCGTCCGGGCCGGCGGGCAGAGAGCGCAGGTGGCGCGACTCCCCGTCGTACACGGGAGCCGGGTCGCGCTTCACGGGGAGAGAGCTCCCCGCGAGAGAGATCGTGGCCTACGAGCGATCGGAAGACGAGGCGTTGGGAGAGCCGGTCGCCGCCGAGGTGCTGCGTGTCAGACGCGGCGCCGGCGAGGGAACTGTCGAATGCGTGCTGTCCGTCACGCCGTTCTACGCGGAATCGGGAGGCCAGGTGGCCGACACGGGCACCGTGTTCGGCTCGGAGGGCACGTCGTTCCCGGTAGTGAACGTCTACTACGAGGGAGGCGAGGCGGTCCACGTGGCGCGCTCCGCGGGCGGGGAGCTCCGCCCCGGAGAGAAGGTCACGGCGGCGGTCGACGCCGCCAGGCGGCGACGCGTCGAGAAGAACCACACCGCCACGCATCTGCTTCAGGCGGCGCTCAGGGAGACGCTCGGCGATCATGTGCAGCAGTCCGGCTCCTGGGTCGGGCCGGACAGGCTGCGCTTCGACTTCACTCACTTCTCCGAGGTGGCGCCTCTGGAGCTCGAGGCCGTCGAGGACCTGGTCAACGCATGGGTCCGCTCCGACCTGCCGGTCGAGCCCGAGGAGATGTCACTCGACTCCGCGCTCGAACGTGGCGCGACCGCTCTCTTCGGGGAGAAGTACGGAGAGGACGTACGGGTCGTCTGCGTGCTGGGCCGCGACGGCGACGAGGTGTCGATGGAGCTCTGCGGAGGCACCCACGTACACAGGACCGGCGAGATAGGCCTCTTCCGGATCGTCTCGGAATCGAGCGCGGCGGCGGGCGTGAGGAGGATCGAGGCAGTGACCGGCTCGGCCGCGCTCCGGAAGGGCCGCGCGGAGACCTGCGTCCTGCGTTGGGCGGCGACGTGCCTCAAAACGACGCCGGAGAACCTGCCGGACAGGGTCCGAGAGGTCGCGGACGAGAACTCGAGCCTCAGGAAGGAGCTCTCGGCGGCAAGAAGCAGGACGGCGGCAGAGACGATGTCGGCGGTCGCGGCCGACGCCTCCGACGTGGGGGGCCTCAAGGTCGCCCACGCGAGGACCGAGGCGGCCGACATACCGGCGCTCAGATCCCAGGCCGACGAGCTGCGCGAGAAGCTCGGCAGCGGAGCCGGCGTTCTTGGTAGCGTCATCGAGGGATCGGCGGTCGTCGTGGTCGTCGTGACGTCCGATCTGGCGAAATCGGGGAAGCTCAGAGCAGGCGACATCGTGCGAGAGGTGGCGGGCGCGATGGGGGGCAAGGGCGGGGGCAAGCCCCACCTCGCGCAGGGTGGAGGTGACCCCGGCCGCCTCGACGAGGCCCTGGCACAGGCGCCGGCCATGGTCGAGCGGCTCCTGTCGGGCTGAGAACCTGCGCGGCGCCCTGGCGTCCCGCCCGGAGCTGGGATCGGCGCTGTCCGGGCACGAAGCCGGTGGCCGCGTGCCGCCGAGGCGGGACCGGCCCGGTACGAAGGAGAAGAGATGTCGACCGTCCTCGAGAGGATAGAGGGACTCGCGCGAGACGGCGCGGTCTACATGGTCCTCCTGGATCCCGATCACGCCACGCCGACCGAGAACGCGCGCCTCGCCGCGCTCGCCGAGGCGGCCGGCGCCGACATCATCCTCGTAGGAGGAAGCCTCACCCTCTCCGGCCGTTCTACGGAGACGGTCGCGGCGGTAAGGTCCGCGGTGTCCCGGCCGGTCGTGATATTCCCGGGCAACGCGGGCTTTCTCGCAGAAGGCGCTGACGCGGTGCTCTTCCTCTCGCTTCTGAGCGGGAGGAACCCGAGGTTCCTGATAGGAGAGCACGTACTGGCTGCGCCGGCCATCAGACGCATGGGCCTCGAGCCGATTCCGACCGGGTACATGCTCGTGGAGAGCGGGGCCACGACGTCGGTCGAGTTCATGAGCGACACCAGACCGTTGCCGCGCGACAAGCCGGACATCGCCATGGCTCACGCGCTTGCGGCGCAGTACCTCGGGATGAAGATAGTCTTCTTCGACGCCGGAAGCGGAGCGCGCGCGCACGTTCCGGAGGAGCTGATCGAGGCCGTCTCCGGGTACGTCGATCTTCCGGTGATGGTGGGCGGCGGCATAAGGACGCCCGACGAGGCGCGCGGTCTCGTCGAGAGCGGGGCGCGGATCCTGGTCACGGGCGACGTGATAGAGCGCACCGGCGACGAGGGGCTGCTCCGGGAGATGGCGTCCGCGGTGCACGGCGGCTCGTGAGCGCGCCCGTAAGTACGCGAAAGGCAGGTGATACTCATCAAGGCACTGGTTCTGGCGGGAGGAAAGGGCACCCGTCTGCGTCCAATAACCCACACGAGCGCTAAGCAGCTCGTCCCCATAGCGAACAAGCCGATACTGTTCTACGGGCTCGAATCGATCAGAGACGCAGGGATAGTCGACACCGGCATCATCGTGGGCGATACGTACCGGGAGATAGAGGATGCCGTCGGGGACGGAGAGAGCTTCGGGCTGCGCGTTACCTACATCCGCCAGGAGGCGCCGCTCGGACTGGCTCACGCGGTCCTGACCGCGAGGGACTACATCGGCTCGGAGCCGTTCGTCATGTACCTGGGCGACAACCTGATCATGGGCGGGATCACCGACTTCGTTTCCGAGTTCCGGAAGAACCGCCCGAACGCGCAGATCCTGCTGGCCAGGGTCGAGAACCCGAGCGACTTCGGAGTCGCGGAACTCAGCGGCGGCAGCGTCGTCCGTCTGGAGGAAAAGCCCGAGAAGCCCGGCTCGGACCTCGCGCTCGTCGGCGTCTACATGTTCGACGGAAAGGTCTTCTCCGCGGCCGAGAGCATCAGCCCGTCGTGGCGGAACGAGTTGGAGATCACCGACGCCATCCAGTGGCTGATCGACAGCGGGGCCGACGTCCGCGCTCACGAGGTCACGGGGTGGTGGAAGGACACCGGCAAGCTCGAGGACATACTCGAGGCCAACCGGATGCTCCTGGGCAGCGTGGAGAGAGGAATCCACGGAACGGTAGACGGGGCTTCGCGCGTCGACGGGAACGTGGTCGTCGAGGAGGGGGCCTCCATCGAGGACAGCGTTCTCCGCGGCCCCCTGGTGATAGGCCGGGACAGCCGCATAGAAAAGTCGTACATCGGCCCCTTCACGTCGATCTACCACGACGTAACGGTCCATAACTCCGAGATCGAGCACAGCATCGTGCTTGAGAACTCGACGATAGCGGACCTGGGGCAGCGCATGGAACGAAGTCTGGTGGGCAAGGACGTGGAGATCCGGAAGTGCGCCACGATGCCCAAGGCGTACCGGTTCATGGTGGGCGACGCGAGCCGGATCGAGGTACCTTGAGCGCATCCGGAGCCCGCGGCCGCGAGAACGGTCGACGGACGCTCCGGGGGAGGTCGGCGCAGGTGAAGCGCGTACTCGTAACAGGCGCGGCCGGAATGCTCGGAGTCGAGGTCGTAGAGGCGATGCGCCCCGACTGGGAGGTGCTGGAAGCCGACCTGGAGCAGTTCGACGTTTCGAACGAGCGCGAGACGTTGAGCGCTGTGCGCGAAGCTTCGCCCGACGTCGTGGTCAACTGCGCGGCCTACACGGACGTCGACGGAGCCGAGACGCACCGCGATGCCGCCTTCGCAACCAACGCCGCGGGGGCGGGAAGCGTCGCCAAGGCGGCGGCGGCCGCGGGCGCCAGGATCATCCACCTGAGCACCGACTACGTCTTCGACGGCGCGAAGGCCGGCCCGTATACCGAGGATGACCCGCCGAACCCCGTGAGCGTCTACGGGGAATCCAAGCTCGCCGGCGAAGTCGAGGTACGGGCATCCGGGGCCGAATATCTGATCCTTCGCACCGCCTGGCTCTACGGGCACGGCGGCGGGAACTTCGTGGAAACCGTTTTGAGGCTGGCGGGGGAAGGAGGCCCGCTCCGCATCGTCGACGACCAGCGGGGCTCGCCGACCTACGCCAGGGACCTGGCCTCGGTCATCCGGCAGCTCGCGACCGGACCGGGAACGGGCATTCTGAACGCGACCAATTCCGGCGACACCACGTGGTACGGGTTCGCCGTGAAGATCGTCGAGACCGCCGGGCTCGGCGACGTCCGGGTAGAGCCGGTCGCCACATCCGAGTTCCCGCGGCCGGCGCCGAGACCCCGATCGTCGGTCCTGTCGCTCGACCGGCTGTCCGGGGCGCTGGGATGGACGCCCCGCTCCTGGGACGAGGCTCTGACGGAATATCTGTCCGAGAGGTGAGAAGATGACGGAGTCAGGCGAGACCGACGCAAGGCGCGTGGAAAAGATCCTGAGGGCGGCGGCCCTGGCGCACTCCTCCGCGGCGGAACAGCTTCCGGAAGCGGTGGCGGCCGTGGCCGACCTGCTGTCGTCCACGCTCGAGTCCGGAGGTAAGGTGCTTCTGTGCGGGAACGGCGGTAGCGCGGCGGACGCGCTCCACCTGGCGGCGGAGCTGCAGGGGAGGCTCAGGAGGGAGAGGCGAGGGCTCCCGGCGATCGCCCTCACCGTCAACCCGTCCGTACTCACGGCGGTCTCGAACGACTACGGGTACGAAATGGTGTTCGCGCGGCAGGTCGAGGCCCTGGGGGCCCCGGGCGACGCGCTCGTCGGAATATCGACGAGCGGGACGTCGCCGAACGTCGTCCGGGCGCTGGAACTGGCGCACAGCGCGGGGCTCTCCACGGTGGGACTCACGGGTTCCGATCCGGGCGGGATGGAGCAGTACTGCGACCATGTGATCAGGGCGCCCTCGGAGGATACGCAGCGCATCCAGGAGATTCACATAGCTGTCGGCCACGCGATCTGCGAGCTCGTAGAGAGCCGCGTGGCTCCCTAGCGGACGCGAGAAGGGACGTGGAGTGGACCACATTATCATCGGGATCAGCGGAGGAACCGGCTCCGGCAAGACGACGGTCGCCAAGGAGGTGCGTAAACACTTCCCGGAGGAGAGCGTGGTCGTCATCCATCACGACTCCTATTACAAGGACAGGAGCCCGCTCACGCCGACCGAGCGGGAGAGGATCAACTACGACCACCCGGAGTCGTTCGACAACGACCTGATGATCGATCACCTGAAGAGGTTGAAGTCGGGCAAGTCGATCGAGAAACCGACCTACGACTACGAGACGCACACGAGGAAG